>CAZTYA010000018.1:0-13016 GCA_964617255.1 uncultured Syntrophales bacterium | reverse complement strand
GCGGTATTCCTTCTTGTTAACATGCTGCAGCGGATCGAAGGCTTTCACCTCCCCCGCAATTTTCGTATCAAAAACTGTTGTATCGAATTTAGTGATGAGCCCAATGCCGGACGTTCCCGCGCAAGCACCCTTCCAGGATTCTTCGACAGAATTACCCAGGGGGGTAACAGCCCCCATGCCGGTTATGACCACCCTCCTTGTCAAAAGCGTTACTCCTTGATCACAAGATGCCGTTTACGCGACGCCTTTGCTCCTCAGAAAATCAATGACATCCTGCACGGTCCGGATTTTCTCGAGTTCTTCATCAGCCACCTGGATATTGAATGTCTCTTCCATTTCCATGACCAATTCCACCAGATCCAGCGAATCGGCGCCCAGGTCGTCGATAAACGAAGCCTCCGGAACACATTCCTCCCTGGTTACATCCAACTGTTCCACAATCAAATCGATGACCTTTTCTTCCAGTGTCATGTAGGTTCTCCTCCTCAAATCCCGGAAATATTGAAATGAAAATATTCTATATCTTCAAAATTACAATGATCATTCTTTAAGTTCACGTTTTGCTTGCCCATGAGGGGCATCACGCATCAATTCTTAAGCGCGGACAGGGTTTGCTGCAGGGAAATCAAATCTTCCACATGCAGAAGACGCACCTGATCGCTAATGCGCCGGATCAGACCCGTCAAGACACGTTTCGGACCCAGCTCCACCATGGTATCGACACCCATCGCGACCATTTTTTCAATGGTTTCCTGCCACTTGACGGGACTGGTGAGTTGCCTCATCAGAAGCTCTTTTGTCGCCGTACGGTCATAGAAAACGGCCGGTTCACAATTCGGAATGACCGGCACCCGGCAATCCCTGAAATGAACCCGATCCAGGTCATGCCGCAATTTGGCCGCAGCCCGCTCCATCAGGTTGCAATGGCAGGGGGCGCTGATGGCCAGTTTAACGGCTTTGCGGGCACCCCGGTCAATGGTCCGGGCCATCGCTTCATCAACCGACCCGGTGTATCCGGAGATCACAATCTGCTCGGCCGTGTTGATGATCGATACGGAAACATTACCTCCCTGCTGACAGATCTCTTCACAAACCTTGGCGACGGTTTCTTTCTTCAGACCGATGATTGCCGCCATCGCCCCATCCCCCGGAGGCACGGCTTCCTGGTGATAGCGGGCCCGGGCCCACACCAGAGGGATGATTTCCTCCAGGCATATGGCCCCGGCCGCATAGAGCGCACCGTATTCTCCCAAACTATGCCCCGCAACGACATCGGGTTCCTTGCCGTATGCAGTGGCAAAAACCTCATAAACGGCCATGTCCAGCATCAGCACGGCCATCTGCGTATGGAGCGTCAGATCAAGCGTTTCCTGGGGACCATGAAAACAGAGAGAGGGGATATCCACCCCCACCTCTTCCCGGACATGATGGAATATTGCTCTGACCCGCGGGACTTCCCGGTAAAGATCCGCCCCCATTCCCACATACTGGGAACCCTGACCGGGAAAAACGAAGGCGATCTTGCCCATGGGAACCCCTCGGAGCGCTTGCTATTTGGAAATCTCCTCAACCGTAATAACTTCCCGCCCCTTGTAGGTCCCGCAGGCTTCGCAGATCCGATGGGGGAGCTTGGGTTTCCCGCACTGGGGGCATTTGGACGTCGAGGGTGACGTCAGGAAATCATGCGCCCGGCGCATATTCCTTCTGGTCCGGGAATGTCTTTTTACTGGATTTGGCATAATCTATATCCTTCCTCTTCTCGCATTATGATTTAAGTTTTAAGTCCTTGAGCACACTCAGACGCTCATCAATTTTTTTCTCGCTGCAGGTGCAACTGGAAGTATTTAAGTTGATCCCGCACTGAGGACAAAGCCCCCGGCAGGTTTCCTGACAAACCACCCTTATCGGAATCTGCAGGACGATCTGTTCCAGAATGATCGGGTCCAGATCGATGGTCTCCTCCTGATAGTATTCAACATCCATGTCCTCCGCCGTAAGCTCCTTTTCTTCTTCCACCTCTCCCCGACGGGGCACGAAGGTATAATGAAAGCGACTCTTGACGGGAATGCGGGCTTTTTCCAGACAAAGGGAGCAATCCGTCTCGATGACCGTATCGAGCGACCCTTCCACGAAGACCGAATCCCTGACTTTCCTCACACGACAGACGACATCCACACTTTCAATGGAAAAACGATCTGCTTCCTCCGCGGGCAGAAGCTCTTTTAACCATTTCCCATCCCGGGAAAAGGCCAAGTCGAGACCCTCCTCCGTAATTTTCGGCACATGGATCTTCAATTTTCAACATACTCCTGGGCCGGACATTTTGCCCCGGTCCCTTTTGGGGACACGACCCCCTCTGATAAAGTGGTGTACTTAATGATAAATTCGTCACCTTGTCAAGTATAATTTATGTTCCATCAGGAATCCTTCCCTACGATTCTTTGCCCAAAACCGACTTGACAAAGACAACGCATAAACCTATAAGGGAGCGGAATAATTTACCAAGGACCAACATGACTTCACAAGCAACAAAAATCAGAACACGTTTTGCACCGTCACCGACGGGATTTCTCCATATCGGGGGAGCCAGGACTGCCCTGTTTAACTGGCTTTACGCCCGTCACGCCGGCGGCGTCTTCGTCCTGCGGATTGAAGATACGGATCAACAGCGATCAACGGACGAATCGACGCGGGCCATTCTCGATGCCATGACCTGGCTGGGCCTGGACTGGGATGAAGGCCCCTTCTTTCAGGCACAGCGAGTGGACAGGCACCGTGCCATGGTGGAAAAACTGATCCAAGAGGGCAAAGCCTATTACTGCACCTGCACCCCGGAGGAACTGGAGGACAAGCGGAAAATCGCCCTGGCCGAAGGAAGAAAACCCAAATACGACGGCACCTGCCGTGACAAAAATCTTTCCCGATCCGCGAACTCGGTGGTCCGTTTCCGTTGTCCTGAAGTCGGCTCAACCGTGGTAAACGATCTGATCAAAGGGAATATCATCTTTAATAACGAAGAGTTGGATGATCTGATCATTGAACGGGGCGACGGATATCCGACCTACAACTTCGCCGTGGTTGTGGACGACGCCGAAATGCAGATCACCCATGTGATCCGCGGCGATGACCACGTGAACAACACCCCAAAGCAGATCCTGCTCTATCAGGCCCTGGGCTACGACGTCCCTCTGTTTGCCCATGTGCCGATGATTTTAGGCTCGGACAAGGCTCGCCTCAGCAAACGGCATGGCGCCACCTCCGTCATGGCCTATAAGGATATGGGGTTCCTTCCCGAAGCGCTGGTCAACTATCTGGTGCGCCTCGGATGGGCCCACGGTGATCAGGAAATCTTCAGTAATAACGAATTGATCGATCTCTTTTCCCTTGAGGCCGTCGGCAAATCCGCCGCCGTTTTCAACCCGGACAAGTTGTTGTGGCTCAATCAGCACTATATCAAAAATTACCCGACGGGGCGTCTGACCGAGGAGATGATGCCCTTCTGGCATCGTATGGGATTGGCCACACCGGAAGCCGCGTTCGCCCGCAACATCGTCACAGACCTCAAAGAGAGGTCCAAAACCCTCATCGAACTGGCCGAGGGCAGCCTCTTCTATTTTGGGGACGACGTCATCTACGAGGAAGAAGCAGCGCATAAATTTCTCACCCGGGAAGCTGCCGGACACCTGGATGCGATCATCCAGGATTTGCCCCGGCTGACCGATTACTCCAAGACAGGCATTGAAAACTTCCTCCGGGACCTGTCGGAAAAGCGAAGCACGAAACTGAAATTCATCGCTCAACCGCTCCGGGTCGCCCTGACGGGGAAAACCGTCAGCCCCGGCATCGATGACGTCATGGTCACACTGGGGAAAGATCGTGTGCTGGAGCGCCTGCAGCAGGCGGTTCGGTTTATTGGCGCCTGATCGGCCTCGTCCGCAGATTCGCCTTGACATTTCAATCATTATTGAATAAATAGCATCGCCTCATCATCCGGGCCGGATATGTCAACACAACGCATGATCGATTCGGATGTATAGCTTATGCAAAACGGTCCCATCGTCTAGTGGTCAGGACGCTGGCCTCTCACGCCGGAAACCGGGGTTCAAGTCCCCGTGGGACTACCAGTAATGAGATTAGGGGGTTACATTATTGAGGGTACCCCAAAAACTGGTCCAGGTGGAGAGTTAGTTTTCTGGCCTTAAAAAGTTATTTTTGACCTCCATACCGGCAAAAATACTGGGCGTCATGTTTCCGAGAGAACTGTGAGGACGGTACTCATTATAATCAACCTTCCAAGCCAGAATCTTATCATGGGCGTCCTCCAAAGACAAAAACCAATTCACGTTCAGGCATTCATCCCGGAAACTGCCGATAAACGACTCCGCAAAAGCATTGTCGGTAGGCTTGCCGGGCCTTGAAAAATCAAGCTTGACACCGTTTTCATAGGCCCACTTATCCATCGCCTTCGACGTAAACTCAGGCCCATTGTCACAGCGGATGCTCCTGGGGACACCACGGAAAGATTTTATCCGTTCCAGCAAAAATACAACTCCTTCGCCCTTGATACCCTGATCCACTTCAAAGCCGAGGCACTCCCTGCTATATATGTCCACTACGGTCAGCACGCGAAAACGTTTCCCGTTGAACAGACTGTCAGATGCAAAATCCATACTCCAACACTCGTTGAGACTCTTTGCTTCTTTCCGTACCAGAAAGCGGTGCATGCCGGTCCTCTTCTTTGCTTTCTTTCTCCGAAGATTTAATCCCTCTTCGCAGTAAAGCCGGTAAACCCGCTTGTGATTAATTCGCCATCCCTCCCTCTGTAAAAGAACATGAATGCGCTTGTACCCATAACGCACTCTCGTGGAAGCGATGTCCCTGATCCTCATCCTCAATGCTGCCTGCCCGCATGCAATGCTCCGGTAACGGTGACTCGATCTGGCAATCACCAACACCTGACAGCAGCGGCGCTCACTTACCATATAATGCTCCTGCAGATAGCGAACCCAAACCCTCCTGCCGGCAGGCTTCATAACTTTTTTGACAGCACCTCCTGAAGCATGTGCTTGTCCAGACTCAGATCCGCCACCATGTGCTTTAACTTCCGGTTTTCTTCCTCAAGTTGCTTCAAACGCCGTAATTCGCTGATGCCCAATCCACCATACTTCTTCTTCCACCGATAATAGGTCTGCTCCGTTATCCCCATCTTTCTGATGACCTCAGCCACCGGCGTCCCGTATTCCGCCTGTTTCAGCGCAAAGGCAATCTGATCCTCCGTGAATTTCTTCTTCATGGCATAATCCTCCTTGGTGATTTTGATTATGCCAGAAAACTAACTTATACGCCGGACCAGTTTTTCGGGAGAAGGTCACTTTGGGGTAAGATCAGCACATCAAAAGAAAAGCACCCCCAAAAGTTGGGGGTGCTTTTCGTCGTTTCAATTGAGAAAATATATAACTTTCTAACTTGTTTTGACTATTTTCGGTGTGACGAAGATCATCAGTTCGCGTTCGTCTACATCTGTTCCTTCTGACTTGAATAACCAACCCAGGATAGGAATTTTTGATACCCACGGAATCCCTGTTACACTTTTTGTGTTGGCCGTTTTCATTATACCGCCCAGGACAATCGTATCTCCGTCCATGACAACAACTTTAGAATCGACATTACTTGCAACAAGAGGAGGATTTTCATTGTTTTTATTAACTTTCTTCCAATCAGCATACTTGCTCGAACAACTGATGTTCATCGAAATTTTGCCTTCGGAGGTGATTCTGGGAGTAACACTTAATTCCAGTTTAGCATCCTTCATTTGGATGGTTGGAGTACCATCTTTATCACGTGTTACATAGGGAATTTCCTCACCCTGACCGATCTTGGCCGGTTCACTATCAATGGTCGTTACCCGTGGCGCCGAAATGATTTTTCCATCACCGCTGGTTTCCAAAGCTTCAAGCTTTGCAGCCAGAATAACATTTGAACTTGCCACAATGACACCAAGGGCGGGAAAAGCTGAAGATGTAGAAGAGGGAAAGTTCACAGCCGTCCCGACATCTCCCGCTTTCGGTAGACTCAAATTAATCGTAGAGGTCCCTGTATCCGATTGAGCACTATTCCCAGTGATGAAACCAATGTCAGTTCCATTCCATGTACCCCTTACGCCGGCACCCCATAGAATACCCAATTGACGTTTACCAACGCGACTCATTTCCACGATCTTCGCCTCGATTGTTATCTGTGGCAACCGACCATCCTTAACACGTTTTTCCTGATCGGCTTCTTCCTGTTCCCTTTGACGCTTTACCCTATCTTTCGCTTCGTCATATTTTATTTTTTCCTCTTTTGCCATTCGATCAACAGTCTTGACAATGAAGACATCGCCTTCTTTGACACGGCCCAGGCCATGGACGGCGAGGACCGTTTCAAAAGCCTGCTGCCACGTTGCCCGTTTTACGCTTAACGTGACATTACCCTTGACATCATCACCCGAGGCAATGCTAACGCCACCCTCTTCAGCCAGCAGACGAAGAACGCTTTTAATGTTCGCTTCCTGAAAATCAATCGAAATAAGCCTATTGGGATCCGCCTTTACTTCGCTCGAAAACTGGTTTCTATTGGCTGATGTGGTATTTTCTGCTGTATCTTGGGGTATGGGTTTCTGAACTTTTGCTGAAGTTATATTGCCTTCACGCTTTGCTTTTCCCGTTAGACCGGCCACATTGAAATCAATAAATAGTTTCGAACCATCCTTCCGCACCATATAAGGAACCCGCTCCCGCATTTCCATCGTCACATAACCCCAAGGTTCGCCATCCTTGCTCTGTTGCGATGCGGAGATTTTATAAACATTATCAAGCTTTCCATCGCCGATGGCATGTCGAAAATCTTCGGGAATGTATGTATTCGCCATGATTGCAACAACGCTATGGGAATTCTTGTTTTCAATCATTGCTCCAGACTCTTTGGAAAAAGCCAAGATCACCCTTTCTTTCCCAGGAAGTTTTTCAAATGTGATATCCTGAAGATAGGCGGCCGCTTCTAGATTTCCATCTGCAGCTGCGTTAGCCTGTCCAGCACTAGGGGCCGCTGCACACAATGCAGGGACAAATACAATTGCTGACAAGAAAGACGCCATTAAACCAATGATGAGCCATAGTCTGCTTTTCTTCATGGTGTTCCCTCGGTATCCTTGTGTAACATGAGAGTAATATTGTTAATTTTACCTTTCTGATCGGCCGATTTAACGGTCACAATCACTCGATCCGATTTAATGCTGGAGACACGCCCTTGTTCGAGACCGATCAGGGTTCCTTCAATTATTGGGTAAAACTTTTTCTCACCATCCTCTACGATCGCTCTCCATCCATCCTGATCATTCCCCGATATTCCGACTAAATTAAACGCAGATAGATCCTGCTTTTGTAGAGGAGACAGTGGTAGAGCACCTTTTGCCCGCTGTTTCATCACATTCGTCGCGGTATCAATGAACGGTTTGAACGGATCTTTTCTACCCATTGAATCGAGTGTCGGTTTTTCCGTGGAGACAAGCGTCCCCTCCTCAGACCAAACCGGGGGAATTATCATTAATAAACCGACACTTATGAATATCAGGACCATACAAAGCAACAACAGCTTGTCGATATTATTCTTTTTCTTTAGCTTGCTCATTGCTACTCCCTTTTTCTTCCACGCTTTCGCTGCCCAAAAACATGTATGTCTTAATGACACCTGTAGTAATAATCTCGTTGTCTTTTTTATCTTTCCCTTCTTTATTGAGGCTTAGCGTCAAGTCCTCGACGTTGATAATTCTCGGTAACTTCGAAATTTTGTCGAAAAATTCTAAAGTATTTTGGAATGTCCCCAAAACTTTTACTTTGATAGGGATGTCAATATAAAATTTCTCATTGCTTGATGGAGATGTCTTGTCACCTTTTGTTTCGGATTCCGCTTTTGTTTTCCCCGCTTTTTCCTTTGATTCACTATTTTTTATTGGAGCAACAAAAATAGGTTCAAATAAAAGGAAATCTATTCCGGAATTTCGACCGGCCAGGGATACGGATTCAACGAGTCCCGGTATTTCTTTCTTATCCGGCAATTTTGTCAACGCTGCTTTGAAGTCCGCTCTCAGCTTTTTAAGCTGACGAATGTAAGTGTCCTTTTGCGCGGCAATGACTTTCTTCGCAGCAATATCTTGCTGTAATTCATGGAGCCTGCCTTCTAAATTCCCCTTTTTTTCCAGAGCACCTTGGAGATAGAAGAAATAGTAGAAATACCCAACCAGAAGACAGGCAAAAAATACCACGGCGGCCCTCATGCGAGGCGAGAGTTTTTTGAGATCTTCACCAGTAATGGCCATTACTTACCCCTTTTTAATCCCACACTTGAGTTTGAATGATTGTATCTTTACGCCTGAAAATTCATCCTGTTTGGATGAAACAAGATCCACATTGGCAATAAATGGTAAGGTCTCTAAAGACTTCATGAAGTTTGCTACCGCAATGGTATTCTTGGCTTTACCTTCAATCGATAAAGCCGTTGCTGTTTGGCTGATACTATCGAGGGAGAGTTCTTTTGTGGGCACCGCCGATGCCAGTTGATCAAGCATATAAACGGGAAAAGTTCGGCCTTCCTCCAATTTTGTAATCAGGCCGATCTTATTTTCCATATTCTTTTTATCAGCCTTAAATTCGTCTATGTTCCCAACGATTTTTTTCAGCTCTGTAATTTGTTGCTCACTGTCACGAATATTATTTTCGAGAAGCACGATCCGCGCAACCATATAAAGATGAAGGACTGCGATACAGGCGATGAAAGCGATGAATGAGCCGACAATAACAAAAATCTGTTTGGCCTGACTGACCTTCTTTTCCGTTTCATGATAGGGAAGCAGATTGATCTTTATCATTTATCTCCCACCCTTCTCAGGGCTAATCCCACGCAAACTGCGGCCGATGGACCGATTTTTTCAATGTCTGTTGCGTTGAATTTCTTCTGATTATAAACGATTTTCTTAAAAGGGTTGATAATCTCTGTCTTAATGTTCATTCTTTCGTGAAGATGTTCCGCAAGACCCGGTATTCTGGCAGATCCGCCGGATAAAAAAATAGCCTTGATTTCAGCGCCGCCATACGTCGAGCGATAATAATCGACAGACCTCTGAATCTCTGAGCAAATTTGATCCGACGCCGCAATGAGGCTCTCGAGAAACCGTGATTGTGCCTCGGCATCACCTTCGAGCCCGCTCACTTTGAGGCGCTCAGCTTCATCTAAGCTGGCCAGTCCCATGCTCTGCAGGAGTTCCTCGTTGATATGTTCTCCACCCAGTGTAAAATCTCGGGTTAAGACAGATCCTCCATTCTTTAAAACATTGATGTTGGTCATGCTGGCCCCGATGTTAACCAGGATAATGATTTCATCATCTCCACCGATATCATAATTTTCTTCGTACATTGTCTCCAAGGCGAAAGAATCGACGTCCATAATTACGGCATTCAGTCCCGCGCTCTTGATTGCATCGGCATAACTGTCGACAATGTCTGACTTGGCGGCCACCAGCATGACGTCCATTTGGGAGGGGTTGAACTCATTGTCCCCTAGAATCTGGAAATCATAGCTGACATCTTCCATGCTATCAAAGGGAAGGTACTTGCTCGCCTCGTCATGGATAAGCACACGCAACTCTTCAGGAGGCATCTTCAAGAAGGTAACCTTTTGGGAGATGACTGAATTACCTGAAAGGGAAGTCACCACATTCCGACATTTTGCACCGGAAAGTTCGAAGAGTTCTTTGATCTTTCTTGTAAGGATTTGAGGCTCCGAAAGGGTGCCTTCACTGACGACCCCTTTGGGAAGTGGAATTTGATGGTAGCGGTTGAGGACATACCCTCCCCCGGATCGTTCTATTTCAGCCAGCTTGAGAGAACTCGATCCGATATCCAGACCCACCAACTGCTTTTTTGATGAAAACAAATCTCTAATACTGAAATCGCCCATTGGATCACCGTTTAATTGACTTGATGAATGCCATTCATGAAACCGGCCCAATAATTTTTCAAATAATTGCGACTTGGGGAAGCCAATCACCCTCTGCAGAAATTATCTGCGTTTAACCAGTTTTAGCAAATTTGGTGCCATCACGGCTAAACTAGAAATCTATTCCCCAAACCCTTTTACTTGGAAATCCGGAAAACGACATCGCCCTGCTTAACCATGCCCAAATCATTCCGGGCGATCATCTCGATATAGTTTAAATTCGACTGAAGCAGGTTTATCTCATCTTTCAGCGATTCATTTTCACGGATGATATCATGATTCACCCTTTGCAGTTCGTGGAGGCGCTTCTGCATTAAATAGCTGTCCCAAAGCCCTCGATTACCGAAGGTAATCAGCAATCCGACAAACACGATAAAAATGATAATGTATCTCCCGACTTTCACAGTGAACAGATCCTTTCAGCATGCCTAAAAGAGCTTTTGTTCCGAGAAACCCGCCCAAAGCCACCATAAAGATAAAAGGTGCCGGAGCGTTTCTCGTCAAATACCTGACTTTTTATATTGTCAAATATTTGACTTGATACGTTTATATAATGGTTTTTTTTCGCGTGCAACAATAAATATTGTGAATTCTTCACATTTTTGTCGACGACAAGAGCTGCTGTGGCTCTCCCAGCAGAAAAGCGCCCTCTTCGATCCAATTCTTCAATAAATTCGCAATCTCCCGGGCCTTAAGGTAACTTGACAGAGGGGCCGTGGCAATTTTTTGACCATTTAAGGTGATTTGGCCGCTTCTCAGCTCTTTATAGCTGACCTCACCCAGGCTTTTACTAACCCCCTTTGGATAATCCATGCTGTAATCGTAAATTTGCGTATAAATATCTTCATCCTTGACTGAGGTGTATCTTGCCATTTCTTCGCTGAGGATCGGAATCGGTATCCCGATGCCGATATAAAGCGAAACGCCATACCCTAAAATGCTTGCCCCCACCACCCACTCTGGACTCATATCCTTCAGATTGCCGATTGTGGCAATCGTTCCGGCGCCGCCGCGCGGCACGCCATTCTCTCCCCTCGGCACGTCGGGGTTATGCTGCGTACCCTCCCAGGCCACAAAGCCCTGGGCGCCTCCCAGAAAGATGCGTGTGCCGATACCGATCGTTTTATAGAAGGGATCGTTGAACAGAGGGCTCAACTGACCGGACGTGGCGTAATTGGCATTGGCCATCTTTGGTCGGAGCATACCCATGTAGGTATAAATCGTCCGGTCGGACATATTAACGGCGCAGTTGTAGTTCTGATAAGCGTTGCGCGGATTAAAAAGAATTGCATCCTTGAGATCTCCCAGGGTAATCTTTTTCTCAATTTTTCTAGCGGGATAACAATCCGTCCCGTAGCCCTCAGCCCTCAGGCGAATCACCTTGCCGCTTACCAAGTCTTCAATGACATGGCCGCCGCCATAATGAAATTCTCCGGGATACACACTGTTTAAGGGATCACCTTCGACCACTTCCGTAACGCCGATATAGCAGTCCACAGCGGCGATTCCGCCATAGGCGGGAACATCATTTAACCAAACCTTGGAAGCTCTGATCCGCGGAGAAGTATGCCCAAAATTCAGAAAGGCCCCCGAAGAGCACATGGGGCTGAATGTCCCGGTCGTCACCACATCGATACGCTTGGCCGCTTCGACATCACCGTGTCTTTCGACAATATCGATCATCTCTTCAGCCGTCACGACGACCGCCTTGCCCTGCTTTATCTTTTCATTGATTTCTTTGATGGTTTTCTGAACTTTATTTTTTTTCATGACCCTTAACCTCAAAGCAAATGATTTGGAAATGCGCGTCTTGATAGCACAATCTCTTGTAATAATCCACCTTCCCGGTAAAATCAGCCATGGTCCGGCCGTGCGTTCCGTCCATTGCTTTCCCCTTGCCGATCACCCGTCGAGCCGCTTAACAGATCAGATTATGACGACCGGGTATGACCGAAACCGCCCGCGCTTCTTACCGTCGTGTCCAAAGAGTCCTGTTCCTCCCAGCAACCTTTGCAGACCGGTTGAATAATCATCTGGGCAATCCGGTCTCCGCGTTTCACTTCGAATGGTCCCTTTCCATGATTGATCAGAATGATCCCGACTTCTCCCCGGTAGTCCGCATCAATGGTCCCGGGAGCGTTTAATAAGGTCACGCCGAATTCCATGGCCAAGCCGCTTCGTGGCCGGATCTGGGCTTCAAAACCCTCAGGCAGGGCCATGGCAAATCCGGCAGGGATCTTTTTCCACTCCCCGGGCTGAAGCGTTTCAGTTGCCGGCACCGCCGCACGCACATCCATGCCCGCAGCATGGGTTGTCATATAGCGCGGCAGATCAATATCATCCTGGCCGGGTAACCGTTTTATGGAAATACGGACTTCCTGTTTCATCCCGGCCTTCGCATTCCCTCGGTTATATCGGGATCAACCCGACCTATGGCAACCATCGACAGCTTCTCCGGGGCAAACATCTCGCCCGCCAAATTGCCGACATCCTGCTGAGAAACCCCTTCAATTCGCTCCATGACTTCATCCCACAAAATCTGACGTCCGAAGCAGAATTCATTCTTGGCCAGGCGGGTCATGCGATTATCCGTGCTTTCCATACTAAGGAGAAAGTTCCCCTTGATCATTTCCTTGGCGTCTCTCAGTTCCTTATCATTTAACGAATGGTCACAAAGACGTTTGATCTCCTTCCGCACCAGACGAATCACCTTCCGGATTTCTCCGGCCCCGGTTCCGGCGTATATACCAAGCATACCTGTATCCAGATAAGAGTTCAAATATGACTGAATGTCGTACACCAGTCCTCTTTTTTCTCTGACCTCTTGAAAGAGGCGTGAACTCATACTCCCCCCGAGAAAGGCATTCATCAGAAAGGATGCGTATCTTCTGGGATCGGTCGATGAAGGCGCCGGACACCCCAGGACAAGGTGCACCTGTTCGAGATCTTTATAAACCGTGGACATGACGGCGGAGGGTACCGGA
>CAZTYA010000017.1:0-13223 GCA_964617255.1 uncultured Syntrophales bacterium | reverse complement strand
GATGCGGAAGCTCTCCGAAGCTGCGGGGATGAACATGGGAGACGCCATGGCGGAGATGCTGGGGCGCATGGAAAAGGGAGAAGATCCCGACGAAATTGAGGCACAAATGGGTGATGCGCTGGACGAGACAGAGCCCTTCAGCTTGGAAAAGAAATCAAAACGGTCACGCCGAACCGCAAAACCAAGGGTCGATGAAACCCTTTACGATTTATAGGGATAAGCCGCCGCGGACTCAACCAACCTTTATCGGGATGAAGATGTGGTTGCCTATCGGATCCGGCTGCCCGCTTCCGGTTCCCGGTCGAAGGTGAGGACCGTGAGGCTGTCCGCAGCGTCCGTTGCCAGGATCATTCCCCGGGATTCCACACCCATGAGTTTGGTCGGTTTGAGATTCGCCACGATGACGACCTTCTTGCCGATCAACGCCTCCGGCTTATAAGCCTTCGAAATTCCCGCGACAATGGTACGCTCCTCGCCGATATCAATCAGGAGTTTCAATAACTTGTTCGATTTCGGCACAGGTTCGGCCTGCAGGATGGTGGCCACCCGCAGATCGACTTTTTCGAAATCGGCGTAGTCGATTTCCGGTTTAATCGGCGGCACTTCCGCTTTTGGGGGAGGCGGGGGTGTTAAATCTTCCTTTTTCAACTCGATGCGCGGAAAAAGGGTAGCCCCCGGCTTGAGGGTATTGCCTGCCGGCAAACCGCCCCACTTCTCGATGGCGGTAAAATCCTGAAGTTTGATGTCTTCGACACCCAGCTGCCCCAGCATCTTGCCGGCTGTGCCGGGCATGTACGGCGTGATCAGGACGGCCACCGTCCGGAGCGCCTCCAGGAGGTGATACAGGATTGTGTCCAGACGTTCCCGGCAGGCGGGATCTTTGGCCAGACTCCAGGGTTCCTGTTCGACGATGTATTTGTTGGCGGCGCTGATCAGTTCCCAGATGGCCATCAGACTCTTGTGGAAGGCGAGTTCTTCAAAAGCGGCCGCCGATTCCCGGATTGCCCGGTCGGCTGTCTCGATCAAGGCCTGGTCGATGGGTTCTGTCCGACCGGCGGCGGGCACGGTGCCGTCGCAATACTTAACGGTCATGGCGATGACCCGGCTGACCAGATTGCCGAGGTCATTGGCCAGGTCGGCGTTGGTCCGCT
This sequence comes from uncultured Syntrophales bacterium, assembly GCA_964617255.1. Lineage (GTDB taxonomy): Bacteria > Desulfobacterota > Syntrophia > Syntrophales > JAAYKM01 > JAAYKM01. Next base: position 12,072 of record CAZTYA010000017.1, on the reverse strand, counting down.
GAACGAAGCTTTCTTCACTGAAACTGGAATCGAGTCCGAAGACCATGTCCCTGAGCAGAAAATAGCGGAAGGCGTCAAGGCCGTATTTGTCTTTCAGATCAAGGGGTTTTACGACATTCCCCAGACTTTTCGACATCTTGCTCTGATCAACATTCCAGTAGCCATGAACATTGAGATGCCGGTAGGGTTCGATCCCTGCGGCTTTCAGCATGGTGGGCCAGTAGATACCGTGGGGTTTCAGGATATCCTTGGCGATCAGGTGCTGGGCCACGGGCCAGAAGACGGGGAAATGGTCTCCGTCGGGGTAACCGATGCCGGTCACGTAGTTTATCAGAGCGTCAAACCAGACATAGGTCACGTAGTTTTCATCGAAGGGCAGGGTGATCCCCCAGGTAAGTCGGCTCTTCGGGCGGGAAATGCAGAGGTCCTCCAGGGGCTCCCGGAGAAAAGCCAGGGCTTCGTTGCGGTAACGTTCGGGGCGGATAAAATCGGGATGGTCCTGAATATATTGAATCAGCCAATCCTGATACTTGCTCATCCTGAAGAAGTAATTGCTTTCCTTCCGAAATTCCGGTTCCGTCTGATGATCCGGACATTTGCCGTCCACCAGTTCCTTTTCCATATAGAAACGTTCGCACCCGACGCAGTAATAGCCCTCGTAACTGCCGAAATAAATATCTCCCTGGTCGTAGACCTTCTGCAAAATTCCGGTGACGGTCTTAATATGGTTCTCATCGGTGGTCCGGATGAAATAGTCGTTCGTGACGGACAGTTCCGGCCAGAGGGCGCGAAACTGGGCGCTGATGCCGTCGGCATAGGCCTTGGGGGTAATGCCCGCTTTCCGGGCCGCTTCGGCAATTTTGTCGCCGTGTTCGTCCGTTCCGGTCAGAAAAAAAGTCCGATAGCCGTTCATCCGATAATATCGCGCCATGACATCGGCGACAATGGTTGTATAGGCATGCCCAATGTGGGGCGAGGCATTCACGTAATAAATAGGCGTGGTTACGTAAAACGTTTTATCCATATTGCTGATCCTTTCTGCACCAGAAGAGGAGGGAATTATTCCGTTTTGGATTTCTTTTTCATGTTCACGGCGATTTCCTTGCCGCCTTCGAGGATAACGGCCACTTCGCCCTGGGGGACATTCTGGCGGACTACTTTCCCCTTGCCTTCGGGGGTATCGATGATCTTGCCGCATTTCGGCAGATCTTTTTTCAAGTCTACATATGCATCGTACTCGAAGGCGAGGCAACACATCAGGCGCCCGCAAAGACCCGAGATCTTTTCGGGATTGAGGGACATGTTCTGTTCTTTCGCCATTTTGACCGTGACTCGGTCAAGGTTGTGCAGCAGTGTGGCACAACAGACCTCTCGACCGCAGATGCCGAGACCCTTGATCATGCGGGCTTCCTGGCGGGCGCCGATCTGCCGCAGTTCGATCTTGATCCGGAATTTCTGGACCAGGTCCTTGACAAGTTCCCGGAAATCGACCCGGTTATCGGCGGTGAAATAGAAGACTATTTTGCTCTTGTCGAAAAAACACTCCACATCGATGAGCTTCATCGGCAGCGACCGCGCCTGGATGCGGTCGATACAGTAAAGTCGGGCGTTTTTCTCGAGTTTGAGGTTTTCCTCCCGGGCGGGATCGTCCGCCTCCGAGATTTCTCGGACCACGGGTTTCAAATCCGGGGGCAGGTCTTCTTCTCGAACGGATTTCACTTCCGTAATGACTGAACCCAGGGCAAGCCCGTTTTCGGTTTCGACGATGACCTGGGTATGCTTTTTAAGTGTGGGAAAAGGGGATGCAAACCAGTAGATTTTTCCTTCTTTCCGAAACTTTATCCCTACGATATCCTTCAAAAACTATGCCTCCTGGCGCCGTTGATGGGCGAGTTTAAACATCATTGCCTCCAAAGTCAACGCTTTATTGGCATTCTGATCGATGGCCTGAAGCGCATGTTCAACAGCATGCAGGCGTTCCAGCAGGTCCCGGCCGTCAAGCCGAAAGGCCATGCCGCCGATGATGTCCATCCGGTCCCGGTTGATCAGAGCGTCTTCCCTTCCCGTTTCCCGGTAGATCATGGCATCGCGGTAACAGGAACGGATCACGTCCAGTTTCTGGATGATATCTTCCCGGTCTTTGCCGAAATCTGAGGAAAAACTGAGTAATTTTAGCAAGGTATTATTGTGGATCGCCATGAGATCGTCCAGGGCCTGGTCTCTAAAAGCCTTGTAATCTCCCTGTGCCATGCCGATGGCCTGAGCCAGACTGCCCCCGGCCGCTCCGGCGATCATGGCGGCATCGCCTTTATTTAAGGCAAGATGTTCCTCCAGATAGGCGGCGATAATTTCGCGGCCCAGGGGGAAAAAGCGAATCTGCTGGCACCGGGAAAGAATGGTACGGGGAAGACCGTGGGGATTGCCTGTGATCAGGATCAGAAGATTTCCCGGAGCGGGTTCCTCCAGTGTTTTGAGCAGGGCGTTGGCCGATGTGATGTTCATCCGGTCGGCATCGTCGATGACAATCACACGGGATTTTCCCTCCAGGGGATTGTACTGCATCTGAGCCTGGAGATCACGAATGGCTTTGATGCGGATGTATTGACCTTCCGGTTCGACACACAGGATATCCGGATGATTCCCGTGATCCATCTTCAAACAGGAGGGACAGCGGTTACAGGCATCGGAGGATGTCTTCTTCCCTGTGCAGTTGATCATTTTCGCCAGGGCAAGGGCGACGGTTCTTTTTCCCACACCGGTCATGCCTGAGAACAGATAGGCATGCGGGATGCGGTTCTGGTTCAGGGCGGCCAGGATGAAGCGGATTTGCCGGTTATGGCCATGGATGCTTTGGAAGGACATGAGGCTACTCCGCAACCCAGCTTCGCAACCAACGCTGAATCTCCAGATGAAGGTCGTCTATATTTTTTGTCGCATCCAGGATGACGAAGCGCTCCGGTTCCGCCTTGGCCAGGGAAAGGTATCCGTCCCTGACCCGCTGATGGAAAGCGATGGCTTCCTGTTCGAAGCGGTCTTCACGGGGTTGATCAGGCTGCAGGGCCATCCGTTGCACGGCACGGACGAGTCCCGTTTCAACCGGCATGTCAAAAAGGAAGGTCCGGTCCGGTTTCAGCGAGGTTGTAGCTAAGTCGTTAAGACCTTGAATCTGTTCCAGAGGGATACCCCGGCCAAATCCCTGGTAGGCAATGGTTGCATCGGTATAGCGGTCGCATAAAACGGTTTTCCCGGCAGCGCGTGCAGGTTGAATAACGGTTTCAACATGCTGATACCGGGAAGCCTGGAAAAGCAGCAATTCCGTCAGGGGGGCAATGGAAAAGTCGTGACGATGAAGAAGGATTTCACGGATTTTCCGTCCCAAAGGCGTACCTCCGGGTTCTTCCGTTACGACATGAGGGACCCCGCGTTGGTGAAGGAATTCTCCCGCCATCCTGATTTGGGTGCTCTTCCCTGATCCCTCGACCCCTTCAAATGTGATAAAGTACGCCCTGGACACGTCTCTGCACCATCCTGATCCCGGTAAAACTCAAAAAAAGAGGGGAACCCGCCTTCCGATAATTACCTGGTCCGGCCAAGATTCCCCTCGATGATTGGTTCCGCCTGCTGACGGTTATTTCTTTTCCCCTTTGATCGCTTCGACGGGGCAGTTGTCGGCGCAGTCTCCGCAGTCGGTACACTTGGCTGCGTCGATCACGTATTTGTCACTTCCTTCGCTGATGGCCGCCACGGGGCAGACATCTTCGCACGCGCCACAAGAAATGCAGTCGTCCGTAATTACATGTGCCATATCGTTCTCTCCTTAATTTTAATTATGATACGAAAAAGACCATCGCCCCTTCCGTTCGTCAACTCTCGGATATTACCTCTTTTACCTCGGGGATCTGCTTTTTGAGATATTTCTCGATGCCCATCTTGAGCGTCATCTGAGACATGGGGCAGCCGTGACAGGCCCCGGTCAAACGGACCTTTACGACGCCGTCCGCGCTGATATCGACCAGTTCGACATCCCCACCGTCCGCCTGCAGGCTCGGCCTGATCTGATCGATGACCTGCTGTACCTTTTCTTTCATGAAAACCTCCCTTTGCTTTTATACTTGACCGTCAGCGGGGCATAAAACCCGCCATTTCTTTTACCAGGTTTTGGGCCACTTCGGACAACTCGGGTTTGATGACCAGAAATTTATCCTCCCGTATGTGACGTGCTTCCCAGACCAACTGGCCGGTTTCGACGTTTGCCATCCGGATGCCCAATCCGACTTTCGCGATTTTGTAATCGGCATCCTTCAGATAATTCCAGTAATCAAGGCTGACAATCAGGAGCGCATCCACCTGGGAAAGCTGCCCGATTCTCCGGCTCAATACGGGATCCGAGTAATTCAGTTTCTCCTGTTTGGTCAGGTAAGCCGTAACCACTTCCTGGAGTTCGGCATGGGTTCCCGGCTGTTTAATCAGCGCGTCAATGGAAACGACACGGGAAAACCATTTCTTATCCGCCAGGGCGGCGACAACGGCCCGGTCAATCAAGCCCTGCGCTTCCGCAAACGAGCCCACCCTGACCGGAAGAACGCCGATGCGCTTCGGGTGAAAATCCTTCGCTTCCGGGGCCACCATGTTGTAACGCAGACTGCTGCAGCCCGCAACGAGTAAAATTAAAATGAACGATATCGTAAGAAAAACCATCTTTTTGGGCATCGATGTTTCTCCTTGCGTTTGATCAGGTCCAAAAACGGGTGGCATAAACCCACATCAGAGCGGCGGCACCGGTGACGATATAACTGGTTTCCAGAAGCCCTTCCAAGACCACCCCCGAAAGTCCGGACCTTCTATCATAAAGTTTGAAACATATCAATATATAAAATAAACAGGCAAGCAAGGCGAGCGCCAGGGATGAAGACCATCCGAGCGCATAGGAAACGATAAGCACCATGCCCGTCATGAGTGCGACACCGGTCAGCAGTTGCCGGGTCCTTTTTTCTCCGATGACGACGGGGATCGTTTCCCGGCCGATCAACCGGTCACTTTGGATATCCAGCAGGTCCGACATCGAAGACCGGATGAAGACCATGGCAAAAATAAACACAAAAGCCACCACAATGTTCGGTGAGAAAACCGGCGCGTCAATCAGCGCCGGCAGGAAGGCTCCGACGGACGCCCAGGCGAGGGCGACCGACATATTCTTGGAACCCGGCAGATCCTTCAACCTTCGCCACCGGCCGCGGAAGGGCAGGATGGGCGTATTGTACAAAATTCCGAGGATGGAAAGGGTCAACAGCAGGCCAAAGGGACCCATACCCAGTGTGGCCGCCAGAATGAGCGAAACAACGAGCGATATCAGGGCCGCTCCGATGTAACGCTTCTCGTGTGCCTGGTATGTTTTATCGCGAAACGAGCCGATGCCGGCGCTGGTTTTGCGATCAATCAAGCGGTTGAGGGTATGCATGGCGAAGACATATAAAACCATCGCCAGAACCGCTGCCGGTCGGGGAACCATGCCTTGAAGCAGCATGCCCGTGTAGGCCAGACATCCGGCGCCGCAGGCTGAATAGATTTCCGTCTTAATGGCCAGGCCCCAGAGGTTCGCTAAGCGGGCAACCGGGCCGGTCTTCTCGCCCTGGTATTCCGTCAGGGTATCCACCACCCGGTTGATAATCCAGTTCGGCGTTGAGGCCCCGGCGGAAACCCCGATATCGCCAAAGATTGTAATGGGTTTGTCCTTCAGTTCTTCCACCGTTTCAATATGAAAAGTCGGTTTTCCCTCCTGTTGTGACAGTTCGGCAAGGCGGCGGGTGTTGGCGCTGTTTTTACCACCGATGATGATCATGGCGTCGGCCCCCTGGGCCAGGTCCTTGACTTCGGACTGGCGGCGTTCCGTGGAATCACAGATGGTGTTGAAGATGACCGCTTCCGGGAAGCGCATACGGATTCCGGTAACGATGCGGTCATATTCATCCAGATTTTGTGTTGTCTGGGCCACGACACAGACCTTCGCTGCGGCGGGCAGGGTTTTTACCTCGTCTTCATGGGACAGGACGACGCCTTTTGCCCCGGCATAACCCAGCAGACCGTTCACTTCCGGATGTTCCCAGTCGCCGACGATGACCGTCGTGTAATCCTGCTCCGCGTGCTTTCTGATAATGGATTGTACATGGGCGACTTTCGGGCAGGTCGCATCGACGATCGTCACCCCCTTGTCCCGGATGGCGTTTCTCTCTTCGGGCGAGATGCCGTGAGCCCGGATGATGAGAATCGTGTTGCCTGACGCGTCGATTTCCTCGATGCGTTCGATGGGGGAAATGCCTCTTTTCTTTAGCAGTTCAATCGTTTGCGGATTATGAATCAGGGGGCCGTAGGTATAAATTTTCCGGTTGTTGCTCTTCTGGGCGATTTCCAGGACGATATCGACGGCGCGCTTGACTCCCATACAGAACCCTGCCGTTTTTGCCAGTTTTATCGCCATGTTATTTGCCCTTTTTGCCGCCTGTCCGGAGGAGATTGCGAACCGGCGCTTATTTTATGCTTTCGGCCGCCGTGCGCAAAGGAAAAATTCCCGGTTACCGGCCGGTCCCAGCAGCGGGGATTCACAGGTGGCGATCTCCTCCAGTTGCAACTGCCGGCAAAGCTGAATGATTTCTTCGACCACGGCCTGATGCAGAAGCGGATCGGAAACAACGCCGTGCTTGCCGACCTGCCCCCGCCCGACTTCAAACTGGGGTTTGATCAGGGCGATGATGATCCCCCCGGGACACAGCATGCTGATCACCTTGGGAAGGATGTTCTTAAGCGAGATAAACGAGGCATCCACCGTCGCCATGTCGAGGGTTTCGGTGATACCTGTGCCGTCAAAGTAACGGATGTTGGTCCGTTCAATGGGCACGACCCGGTCATCCGACCGGAGTTTCCAGGCCAGTTGCCCGTAGCCGACGTCCAGTGCGTATACTTTTTGCGCCCCGGTCTGGAGCAAACAGTCCGTGAATCCGCCCGTCGAGGCCCCGACGTCGAGGACAATCAAACCGGTCACATCGATGCCGAACGCCGCGAGAGCCCCTTGGAGTTTCAGACCCCCGCGGCTGACGAAGGGGTTAAGATCGCCCGCAATTCTGATATCCGCCGATTCCGTAACCAGACTGCCCGCTTTATCGATTTTGAAATCGTTGACGAGTACACGCCCTGCAAGAATCAAGGCCCGGGCCTGCTCCCGGGAAGTCGTCAAGCCACGATCGACGAGCGCCCGGTCCAGCCTGACTTTGTTCTCCTTTTTGATCAAGGCGTTTTCCCTGTGATTTTTCCGGCGGCTGCGATGATCCCGTCTCTGTCGATGCCGTATGTCTTTCTGAGTTCGGCCTGTGTGGCATGTTCGACAAACTCATCCGGAATGCCGAGACGGATGACCCGGATTTCAGTCATTCCCTTATCCTGCAGCATTTCCAGGACGGCGCTGCCGAAGCCTCCGGTCAGGACATTCTCTTCGACGGTGATTAACCGGCGGCAGGTGGATGCAACCCGACAGATGAGATCCTCGTCCAGGGGTTTGACGAAACGGGCATTGATAACGGTGGTGCGGATGCCCTCATTGAGCAAATCATGCGCCGCCGCCAGGGCCGGGAGTACAGTGGACCCGATGGCGACGATGGCCAGGTCTTCACCGTCCTGGAGAATTTCCCCTCTGCCGAGGGGGATTTTTTCCGGCTGTTCGTCCAGGGGAACGCCGGTCCCTTTGCCCCGGGGATAGCGGATGGAAACCGGCTGGTCTGTTTCCATGGCCGTCTTCAGCATATGGCGAAGTTCGTTTTCGTCCTTGGGGGCCATGACGATCATATGGGGAATCGACCGCAGGTAGGTGTAATCGAACAATCCGTGATGGGTGGGCCCGTCGTCACCCACCAGGCCGCCCCGGTCCAGGGCGAAAACGACATGCAGGTTCTGGAGGCAGGCGTCATGAATAATCTGGTCATAGGCCCGTTGGAGAAAGGTGGAGTAAATGGCCACGACGGGGATGACGCCTTCCGTGGCGAGGGCTGCGGCAAATGTAACCCCGTGCTGTTCGGCAATGCCGACATCATAAAAGCGATCCGGATAACAGGCGGCGAAACGGTCGAGCCCTGTGCCTTCGCACATGGCGGCGGTTATGGCAACGATCTTTTTATTATCCGCGGCCAACTGAATCAGGGTGTCTCCGAAGACTTTGGTGTAGGTGGGAATGGTCTCGTCTTGGCTCAGGGGTTTTCCGGTTTCCACGTCGAAGGCGGCGGTGCTGTGAAACTTGAGCGGTTCCTGTTCCGAGAACGGATATCCTTTTCCTTTCTTTGTGATGACATGAACCAGGATGGGTCCTTCCAGCTCCTTGACATTCCTCAGGTTTTTGATCAGATGATCCAGCCGGTGCCCTTCCAGGGGACCTACGTAGGTAAAACCCAGTTCCTCGAAAAGCGCTCCCGGGATGAAGAAAGTCTTCAGGGACTCCTCGGCATGCTGGGTGAACTTGAGCATCTGAGGGCCGACGGAGGGAATCGTTTTCAAAAAGTGCTTGATTTCGCCTTTCAGTTTCATGACCGTCTGACCTGTCATGACCCGGTTCAGGTAGGAGGACATGGCCCCCACATTGGGCGAGATGGACATCTCGTTATCATTGAGGATAATGATCAGGTTCTTATGGCGGTCTCCCGACCAGTTTAAGCCCTCGTAGGCCATGCCGGAGGTCATGGAGCCGTCGCCGATGACGGCGATGACCTTGAAGTTTTCGCCTTTCAAACATCGCGCTTCGGCGATGCCAGACGCCGCAGAAATGGATGTGCCGCTGTGGCCGACATCGAAGACATCGTAAACGCTTTCGGCCCGTTTGGGGAAACCACTGATGCCGCCGCGCTGTCGCAGGGTGGAAAAACGTTCTTTCCGCCCTGTGATGATTTTATGGGCATAGGACTGATGGCCCACATCCCAGATCAGTTTGTCTTTGGGCGTGTCGAAGACATAATGGAGAGCCAGGGTCAGTTCGACGGCCCCCAACGAGGAGGCCAAATGCCCGCCCGTTCGCGACACGGTCTGCACGATCTTGAGGCGAATTTCGTCGGCCAGGCGATTGAGTTCATCCATGCCGAGTTTTCTCAGGTCTTCCGGCAGATCGACACGATCCAGAACCGGTCCCTGGGGTATTTCCGGCGTTGTTTCCACTCCTGCGTTTCGTTTCATCCTGATGCCTTGTTTATTATCTCCCCCCGGCCGTTCAATTCATGCCGGACGAATTCACCTTCGCGCTTAAAAATCACGCTCCACGATGTGCCGGGCGATCAGACGCAGGGGGTCCGCTTTCCCGTCCAACAATGCAATGGCCGACAGGGCATCCTCCAGGAGTTCCCGTCCCTTTTTCCGGGAATCCTCGACACCGACCAGGGCCGGATAGGTGGCCTTGCCCCGGTCCTTGTCCGTTCCGGTGCGTTTCCCGATCCGTTTTTCCTCTCCTTCGACATTGAGAATGTCGTCGGCGATTTGAAAAGCCAGACCGATTTGTGTGCCGTACCGGGTCAAGGCGTCCACTTCAGCGGGTTTCCCTCCGGCGAGGAGCGCTCCCGAGCGGATGGAGGTGACGATCATGGCCCCGGTTTTGCGGGAATGAATATATTGCAGGGTGGACATATCGAACTCTTTGCCTTCGGACTGTACATCCATGACCTGACCGCCGATCATACCGAAAAAACCCGCCGCATTGGAAATATCATGAATAATATCCAGATGTATGGCCGGATCGGTATCTGTTAAGTGTTTCGGATCGGACAGGAGACCGAAAGCTTCTGTCAGCAGAGCGTCCCCAGCCAATATGGCGATGTTCTCACCGAAAATTTTATGGTTGGTCAGAATGCCCCGCCGGTAATCGTCATTGTCCAGGGCGGGCAGATCATCATGAATAAGGGAATAGGTATGGATCATCTCCAGCGCGCAGGCGACCGGCAGGACCGCATCGGCGTTCCCGCCGAGCGCCTCTGCAGCGGCCATGCACAGGAGGGGGCGGATTCTTTTCCCGCCGGCAAAAAGGCTGTAGCGTACGGCCTGAAAAATGATCGTCGGGTAGGTGTGCTCCGGCGGCAGATACTCACGGAGGGCCTGATCGACTTTTTTCTTATGATCGGTTAAATAACTGTCTAAGTTCATAAAAATCTTCGTTTCTTTCCATTTTTATATCGGGTTTCTGTTACAGGGATGCCCGAAAGGTAACCCAAGCAGCCTGATATGGCTAATCTTCTTCCGAGAACGGGGCGGTGGTTAGTTCTCCATCCTGCTTCAGCAGAACGTCCACCCGTCTTTCCGATTCGTCCAGTTTTTTCGCGCATATCCGGGACAGTTTGATTCCTTCCTCGAAAGCTTTGAGGGAATCCTCCAGGGACAGGTCTCCGCTTTCCATTTTTTTAACGATTTCTTCCAAGCGGCTCAGGTTGTCTTCAAATTTGTCTTTTGCCATGGTTTTATCATCCTTTCGGAAGGTCAAACTTGGAATCGAAGCCATCCGTTTCTCCATCCCGCTTTTTTGCCCGGTTCAGGTTTTGAAGCAGGGCATCCGTATCATCTTCCCGGCGGGACTTGACGGACGCCGTCAGTTGTCCCTCAGCGAGGAGAATCATCAGTTCCTCCCCCTCACGCACCTTTGTGACCGTTCTGATCACCTCGCCCGTTTGCGGTAGAAGTGTGATGCTGTATCCTCGATGGAGGACCGCAAGAGGGCTCAAAGACTCCAGGAGAACCATATTCTTCTTCAGCGTCTGACGGGATGTCACAATCTGCTGGTGCATAGCGGCTACCATATTTTTGATTAAAGATTCAAGGATAAAACGTACCCGTTGATGCCTTGTGCGGGGACTGGCCTGTGTGAGGCGAATTTGCAGGTGATGAAGATGATCCGTATAGTTGGTCCGCTGCTGACGCAGGCGTATTCGCATCCGCTCACCATAGTCGTCCAAAGCCAGACGGTAATCATCCAGCAGCCGACGGGGGTCTTTAAGATGCTCCCGGAGCGATGTGACCTGCCGGGATAACATTTCCGATATGTGCGTTTGGCTGCGGGTCAAACGGCGGCGCAGATCAAACAGTGTTCTGATCAGGTCGTCCCGGAAGGGAACGGCCAACTCCGCGGCGGCGGAAGGGGTCGGCGCCCGCAGGTCCGCCGTGAAATCGGCGATGGTGTAATCCGTTTCATGGCCCACGGCGGATATGACGGGAATCGGGCAGGCGAAAATAGCCCGGGCGACGGCTTCATCGTTAAACGGGGCCATATCTTCCAGGGAGCCGCCTCCCCGGGCCAGGATCAGGACATCCACGTTTTCCATGGCTGTCATATCCCTGATCGCCTGAACAATTTCCAACGGTGCTTCCATGCCCTGGACACGAACAGGGGCGATCAGCAGGGAAACCGAAGGGAAACGACGCTTTGTCACGTGCAGAATATCCCGGATGACGGCGCCCGTCGGCGAGGTAATGACACCGATACGCGCGGGGAGAAAGGGAATGGACTTTTTGTGCCGGTCGTCAAAAAGCCCCTCCGCCCCGAGCCGCGCCTTGAGTTGTTCGAACGCCCTCTGGAGGGCTCCGATTCCCCGGGGTTCGATGCTGTCGACAATAATCTGGTATTCTCCCCGGGAAGCGTAGAGGCTGATGCGGCCTCGGCAGACCACCGACATCCCTTCTTCCAGTTCCAAGGCATGGCGGCGTGCAGACAGATTGACGCGAGCCCCGGGGAAGGGTTTGAACCAGACCGCCCGGATTTGGGCCTGGTCATCCTTCAGGGTGAAATAGATGTGTCCCGAAGCCGGACGACGCAGATTGGAGATTTCCCCTTCAACCCAGACCAGGTCGAACGTGCCTTCGAGGAGATCCTTGATTTCTTCCGTCAGGGCCGTGACAGTCAGGATTTTTTCCATCATACGGTGTCGACCTATCAGATATTCGGGGGGATGACAAGGGCGATTTTGCCTCGCCACCGCCGCACCAAACAGGTATCCGCGCTCATCCGGAATGGACAGATAAATATTTAGAAATATCCTTCTGTTCGTTGTCATACAGACATTCCAA
>CAZTYA010000016.1:0-13461 GCA_964617255.1 uncultured Syntrophales bacterium | reverse complement strand
GTTTCAACTGGTATTCCCCTATCCTGAAGAACGGTATCGGAAAAACTCAGATCATTGCCGGGCTGCTGGCCATTCTGTTTCTTATGCTGTGGGCGCCGCTGGCCTGCAACTCGGGCAATCAACCCGCAGTACAGAGTCAACCTCAACCCGCCGTTGTTACGCAAGAAAATCAGTTATTGGATGGTGCAGCGCTTCTGGCTGAACGTTGTTCGGCATGCCATGGCACAAACAGAGTCAAGCAGACGCGCAAAACAAGCGAAGCTTGGGAGAAAACCGTTTCTCGTATGATGAGTAAAGGCGCCCGTTTGACAGAAGGTGAAAAGACCGTCTTACTGGACTATCTGTCAAAACATTACGCTCCATAGAAATGCAGTTGCATGAAATAATGGCCGGACTGGAAAAATCAAACCACTTTCCAACCACCTTGGCTTGAGTTTTATCGGGTAATAAATATCTTCGCGAGGAAAGGGAAAAGGCATGGGCATATACGAAGATCGCGATATCTCCGATCAGGAGGAAAAAGCCGACGACAAAGTTGTTGTAGAACCGAGAATCAAACCCGAAACGGACATCGCTCGGGGCGAGCTTTTACTCGATGGATACGGTAAAGTGCTTTCCATCGGAACCGCAGTTTTCACGGTAAAGCCTGGAGACGAGGTTTTTTTCGATAAAACAGCCGGTGAAGATATTCTGCTTTTCGGGAAAATACTCAAAATACTCAAGGAAAGCGAAGTGACACTGACCGCCGTGATGGATAACTGAGCAGAAAGCAGATCATTTAATTTTTCAAAAGAATAAGATATCGGATTGGATATTCTTAACTCACATATGATCCGTCAAAAGAAAAAAACGATACCCTCTCCCCAAACCAAACATCTTTGCTAACCGTGATTCTGGAGAAGTTTTTCCTTCCCAGTGTTGTAATGGGGAATATGTGCTTGACAAGATTCATGAACTTTTGCATGGTTTTCTCGCATTTATAGGCACAAAAAATCCTCCATGCAGAAAAGATGCGAAATGTCCGGGGATAAACGCAGGGCGGATTTCTTTTAACGGAAGCCTCTTTGCTTGGTACGGGCAAAACAGACCGTGGACAGCCGTTGGGTGGCTTGACCATGACATAACGAAGGGAAATAAGGATGAGAAGTCAATTTAGATCGCCGTTATGGGCGCTTGTTTTCTTGATCCCGCTATATTTAACGGCGTGGACCGTCTCCGCTCACGCCCTGACCGATCAGCAGGCCAGGGTGGCGGGCTATGTCGGGTTTGAAACCCATCCCGACAAGTTCGATTTTGACGGCATGCCCCGCACCCTGCCGAACGGCGAACTGGAACGGCTGTCCCGCGGGAAAATCAAGGTGGGCATGGTCATTACCAAAAAAAATGTGGACGGCATCAAAAAGGAACTCATTGCGCTGACGAGTCCCGGCGTCTACAACATGATTAAAAAAGGTATGGAGATCGTTGTTGCCGATTATAAACCCTGGCCTGTTCCCAAGCTTTACGGTGCGGCCACCAAAACCAATCGTGGAAAAGCGGTGATTGCGCTTGACCGAAATCTCAAAACCACAAGCGGGGGTTGGTGGACCGGAGGCGAACCTTTCTTCGATCTGACGGAAGCCGATCCCGACGCCGGGATCAAGGCTTGGTACAATCAGGTCCATGTTTATGATGGTGATGACTTTACCCATGACTGGGTGAACATGTTCTTTGTCGGGAGTACGGGGAAACGGGAAAGAGTCGTGGAGATGTCCTGGGACCGGATCTTTCTGACCAGCCGAGAAATTCTTTCTCCCAAACCCGCTTACGATGTAAAGATGAGCAATATCTTTTTCAAGGAACTGGTTTACGTACAAACGCCCCCCGACTTGCAGGGTTACGGAAATCTGACCTACCGCTATAACGATCAGAATAAATTGGATGATTCGTTTACTTACATTCCCATGATGCGCCGCATCCGTCGCGTCACCAGCGGCCAGCGCTTCGATGCTTTTGTCGGTTCCGATTCATCCATCGGTGACTTCAGGACACTCGATGTTCCCGTGGCACGCTGGAACTGGAAGCTGATCGATACTCAGCCCAAACTGACCACGCTTTTTTCCACGGACTTCATCACTGAAAACAAGGCGGCTGAGCGGCGTCATCCCACGACGGTCGGCGATAAATTCCCCCGGATGAACTGGCGATTGTGGCCCAACGTTTTCGTCATTGAAGCGACACCCAAGACCCCCGCCGACTGCGGCGTTTACAGCAAGAAGATCCTGTGGGTTTTAGATGGGTGCTGGAAGAGCGGCCTGGCCGATGCCTATGACCTGGAGGGTAAGCTCTGGAAAACAACCCAGAACTATTTCTACGGATACGGTGACGGCAGACTGCTCGATCTCTTCTCCCACTATGAAACGGACTTCTACACCTACGATCATCAAAGGGATCATGCCTCACCTTGGCATATTGATCTCCCCTATCGCAAGTTCAACGTAGGTTTTTCCGCCGAACGGTTCTCCACCAAGTATCTGCAGCGGTACGGTCATTAGGACCTCCGGCCTTGCCCCTTGCATGGGGAGGATGCAAAAATTGCCCTCGCGACAACGCAACCGTCCGATGCATTTATTTTATCGACGGGTTCACATCCGTTAGTTTTTCATCTGTAACAAACTGAAAAGATTTTACTTTGTCCCCAATATCGCCTAGGTCTTCAAAAGCCCCTTGTGTTGATGAAATCGTCCGGAGCACCTCTCCCCGGAAATATTCATCGGCGTAGAGGATCAGCCGGCGGCCGTTCGGTACCCGCACTTTATTGATGCGACCGTACTTGCTCGATTCGTCCCTCCACCAGGGCACGGTGGGCCAGTTCCCATTGGGGAAAAACATCTTGCCGTCTTTTTCATATTCGAAAGCCGCTTCCCAGCTATCGATGAACAGGACCGACTGAACCGGCATGGCTTCAATCCGGGTATTATCAATAAAGCCGCTATAACTTCTGAATCCCGGCGCCGCAAACAGACCCACCCCCTGCATACTCTTACCGCGAGGCACCGTGATACCTGCGGCAACCCCTGTGTACTCCAGCTTTTTATCCCATCGGAAATATTTTGCCCGGATATCGGCAGCCAGATTTTCATATTGTGAATGAACACCGATCGCAACCGATCCGCCATCTTTTAGTTTGGCCGTCAGGACCGGTCTTGCATAACGGGGATCCATCCAGGGATCACCGCCCTTCCAAGGATTGACAACAGGCTTGCCGCTTTTACAGCCGGCTTCGATACGGCTCAGGATCCAGTTAATATTCCGGTAAGTAAGCATGTCGGATACGGCGGGCCCATCCCGTCGCGTATCAATTTCCTGCAGGAGGGGGATAAATCTTTTCATCGCCTTCCCCTGACCGGTGTCATTGGCTTGAGATGACAACAACTTGGAAGCCGACTCGGACAGTCGAAGGGCCGGCCGGTCGACAAAGCCGCCGATTTTATCCGAACCGAGCAGGAATCGATCCGGATAGTCGACAATAAGATCGGCCCAGGCTTTTAGATCCTTTTCAATGCCGTTCTCCCAGACAATCCAGGAAAGATCGAAGTAGAGATTCGGATGAGCGACCAGAAGCCGCCTGAGTAAAGTCAGGTGATCCCGGATATAAAGATTCCGACTGATCCCGGCATGGGCCCAGATCACGGTTGTGTCGGGATGACGAGTCAGCAGGTCGGTTATTTCTTTCAGGTAGACCGGGTCCCGAAGATCATCGGGGCCTTTTGATGTTTCATCGGCAAGGTTCTGATGAATCAGAACGGGCATCCGATTGGCGGCGGCAAAATCAAGGATCGGGTCTAGGGCCGCACTGTCGCCTTCCGGACTCAACGGCGTCAGACGATTGAAAACGCCCTGACGCATCATGAGTTCCCCGATGCCGCAAAGCTCGGGATGGTTGTTAAACATTTCCATCACATAATAAATCTCGTTGCGGTCCATGACGTTTATGCCCTGCAGAAAAGGGTAGATCTTGGCTTTCTGGTTGGGAGAAAGCTTGCCGTAATCCATCAGCAAGCGGTAATCTCCCCTTTTTGTAAAATAAACAGGCGGGGTATCATTCAATCCCGTCTGCGGATCCAGATAATACTTCTTCCGCTCAACTCTGATCTCCGGCCAGGAAATGACGTACCCCAAACCGAATACGACGGCACGCTCAATCTTATTTCGGTCCATTTCCGGCAAGAGATTCACAAAACCCTGGGACTGAACCAGATAATTGACATAATGCAGATGAGCGTCCGTAAATTTGTAATCCCGTCCATCACTGGGACAAGGAAGAAAAATGAACAAAAAGCCCCAAAAGAGCAAACCACTTAGCCCTTTTAAAACGCTCATTATCCCTCGTTTATCCATCTTTCCAATCCTCCGGTTATTCATGCAAGGCGCCTGATAAATATCCGATCAGGCAGGAACGGCTCATCGTAAAGAGCAAATACATGTCATGAACAAAGGGTCGATGCCGAACCATATGTTGTGTAATATAAAAAACCGAATGGAATAACACAACGATTTTATGCTGTTCTTGAAGGAAATCGTTACGTTGTCCGATGTCATGCTTAGCTTCACGTCAAACCGCAACAGCAAAAAAAGATCGATCAGGCAAGATTATGATTAGGTGGATTAAAAAGTCGACGGATGACATCTGTTCTGATAAAAACGATAGGCGGTTTTATCGATATGACTCAATATCACTGAGTCCACAAAACGTATTAAATCAGGCGATGAGGAGAACCGGTGCGTTTTGATAAAATTCCGGACATTTTTGCAATCCCAAAAAACCTTTGGCAATTTATGACCGTCGATTGGGTTCGGGAATAATCAACGCCGGCTCTCAATGAGCGGCTAACAAGGGAATGTTATGTGGAAGCGAGCACTTATCCCGGCGCTATTCGGGTTCGCCCTCCTTTGGAATTTCGTTGCCAATATCGACTGGATCCTCATTCACACCTTCAACCCGCAGATGACGCCGTCGATCGGACAGGTGATGGAGAAATACAAGAAAAAAACCGGAGAATGGGGTATCGGCGTTTCCAGTTACTATATCAAGGTGCAGGGGATAAAAAGCCCCTATTGCGGAGGGGAGGCTGTCGTTGACATTCATGTCTACGAAAAAGTAGAGGTAAAAGACCAGCTTCCCATTCTGGTGCGGGAAGATGTGTGTTATGTCCCGGCAGATCTCCGCTGGAGCCGGAATTTCCTCTCTTATTTCTGGTATTACCTGCTGTCCGGGGCCGCCGGCATTTTTCTGATCGGCTACGCCGTCTGGAGGGGAAAAGGTGGGAAACATCAGCCGATCCCAAAACAGGAACCGGAAGCTTAAACGAAAAGGATGTCCATCTTTTTAACTGCTTTTCGTATCTATCGTCATGTCGTTTATGATAATTTCCCAATCAGCGGTTCCTGCTGACTGATGCAGTGCAGGGTACCCAATCCCCAGATCAGATCGTAACAGTCGATACCTGTGACCCGGCGCCCGGGAAACAGATCCTCTAAAATGGCCAGCGCAACCCGATCATGTGGATCCCGAAACGTCGGGACCAGCACGACGCCATTGGCGATAAGAAAATTGGCGTAACTGGCGGGTACCCGCTGGCCGTCGAATTCGAAGGGCCGGGGCATGGGCAGCTCCACGATCCGGAAGGGATCCCCCGACCGGTCCGTCATATTTTTCAATTGAATAAGATTGTTTCGCAGGGGCAGATAGTTCTCGTCTTTTTTATTATCCTCCACCATAGCGACGATGGTCGAAGCGTTGACGAAGCGGGCGGAATCGTCGATATGGCCGTCCGTATCGTCGCCGGCAATCCCCTCGTCCACCCAGAGGATTTTCTCCACGTTGTAGTACTCCCGCAGGAACCATTCGATCTGCCCCTGCGACAGGTGAGGATTGCGGTTCGGATTGAGCAGACATGATGTACTTGTCAAGAGACACCCCTCCCCGTTGACATCAATGGCGCCTCCTTCCATGACAATCCCCGGATAAAAAAGAGGGAGGCGACGATACTCGGCCACCCGGGTCGGCACGACATCGTCCTGGTCATAAGGGGGATACTTGTCACCCCAGGCGTTGTAGCCCCAGTCAATCACGGCGAGGGGTTCTTTGGCTTCCGGATTGACGACAAAGGCGGGTCCGTGATCCCGGCACCAGGCATCGTCGGTCGGAATCCGATAGAGCGTAACGCGCGCCGTATTGACACCGGCTTTTGCCAGTCTTGTCTCAACATCGGCCTGCATCCACTGATCCACAACATTGATGTTCACATGCTGATATGCGGTGAGGACCCGGACAATTTCTGTAAACACCTCCGGAATGGGTTCAAACCTCCCCGGCCAGGATTCCTCCTTATGGGGCCAGGAGAACCAGGTCGCCGCCTGGGAATCCCATTCGGCCGGAAAACGGTAGCCAAGCTGTCGGGGGGTTTCCTGATAGATCATAAATCGGAATCCAGAAAGCGCCGGATCAGGCCGTCGTAAGCGTCGATCCGTCGGTCCCGGAGGAAGGGCCAGTGCCGACGGGTGCTGTCGGATTTGGCCAGATCGATCTCGCAAACGGCGACGTCTTCTTTATCGTGGGATGCTTGATAAATTACCTCGCCCAGGGTATCGGCAACAAAGGAACCGCCCCAAAAATGGATATTACCCTCCTTGCCTACCCGGTTGACGGAAACGACCGGAATACCGTTGGCGATCGCATGGGCCCGCTGAATCGTCCGCCAGGCGTCAAACTGATCCCGGCAGACCTGCGGGTCTTCCCCTTCCGCCCAGCCGATGGCCGTCGGATAGAAAAGGATTTCCGCACCCATCAAGGCCGTCAATCTTGCCGCCTCCGGGTACCACTGATCCCAGCAGATGAGCACCCCAAGGGTGCCGAACCGGGTCTTGAAGATCCGAAACCCCAAATCGCCCGGGGTAAAATAGAATTTCTCATAAAAAGACGGGTCATCGGGAATGTGCATCTTCCGGTATTTCCCCAGATAGGCCCCGTCTGCATCGATCACGGCGGCGCTGTTATGATACAGGCCCTCCGCCCGTTTTTCAAATAAAGAGGCCACGATGACCACGCCCAATTCCCCGGCCAGCGACTGCAGGACTCCCGTTGAGGGTCCGGGAATCGCTTCCGCCATTGCAAAGGGCGCATAATCTTCGGATACACAAAAATAGCGCGAGCGGAAAAGCTCCTGAAGGCAGACAATGTTGGCGCCATTGGCTGCCGCCCGCCGAATCGCCTCCATCGCACGGGCCATGTTTTCCGCCGTACTGTCACTGCAGCGCATTTGAACGATTCCTGTTTTAATCTTGCGTACTTCTGCCATAAAATGACTCTCTCTTTTCTGAAAACATTTCGCGCGGCGTCGCGAACAATTCCCGGCAATATATGGAATGGGTGGTCTTCTGTCAACAAAATTGACCGTTTATGGGTTTTGATTGACAGCCGGCATGATGGTGATCTTCATTTTAACCCATTGCGCCTCCTTTCCAAATTCAGGCGGCACATGGTGATCTGCCAGAATGCCGATCTGGTTCAACTTTTCCAGAACAGATGCCACAAAATGGGGTCTGACTTCTGTGGCAAAAGCCTGCTGTTTTCCATGAACGGTGATTTCGGTATGCCGGGCATTGACGGTTGCCAGGTATTTATCCAACTCCACACCCGCCGACGCCACATCCTTCACCGCCAAAAGCAATGCGAGGGACGACTGTGTATCTTTCACCACCGTATCTTTCGCGGTGGAGAACCCTTCACCGTCACGGCCTTCAAGCTCCCCGGCGGTGCACACACCCTGTTCGCAGACCCTGCTGCTCGCTCCGGTGATCATTTGCGGAGGACTGCTCGCCGCCCGTTTTTCCTTCATGGTGATAGGCCAGGCGGTTTCCCCGTTTTGCGGAACTTGAGATTTCTCCGCCAATGCCGGTTCCGTTTCGCCCGACGCTTCCCGGGCATCTCTTTTCAATTCTGTCGGCATTGTATCCTCAACCTTTTCTGAAGGGGCGAGCGAGGTGTAGACGTCCCCATACTCTGTCCTGTCCGGTTGAGGTGCGGGCACAAGCGATTCGTCAGGCGCCATATCACTTGACGGCGGTGCCATTTTTGAGCGGGACGTCTGTGGCGGAGGCAATGCTTGTTCTTTTTTGACTTCAAAAACCGGTGTCGAAGGCAACGGCATGCCCTGCATGCGCATGCGGGGTTCGTCCTGGTGGTAGATATAAAAGGCCAACACGGAAACGACAATGACGGCAAAGGCCTGCACCGGAATTTTTATATGCAGGGGGAAAAAGAATTTCCGCCAGAAGCGTTCCCTTTCTGCATGCGCCTCCCGAACCCCGGTCATAATCTGCTGCTTCAGCCATGGAGGGGGCGATACCTCACCCAGGTTCCGCACCAGGCGATCCGCGGCCTTCAGATCTTCGAGGGTTTCCCGGCAGGTTTCGCAGGAGGCCAGATGAGCCTTGAATTCTTCAGACTCCTGGGGGGGGAGCTCGCCTTCCAGATAAGCCGGCAGTTTCTTTGCTCTGTCTTCACAGGTCATTTCAGATCTCCCCAAACTTTGGCCAGACAGTCCTTGAGGGCAAGCCGCGCCCGGAAAAGTCTCGATTTGACGGTTCCCACCGGAATGTGGAGCGCATCCCGGATTTCCTCATAGGAAAGATCCTGAATGTCTTTCAGCACCAGGACCTCCCGGAAATCATGCTCAAGACCGACAATACAGGTCTGTACTTTTGCCTCCAGTTCTTTTCTTTCCCACTGATCTGCTAGGGACTCGGTTAAAGGGGCTGCCGAACAGTCTCCGCACAGAGCCTCGCCATGGCGTGAACGCATATCCGTCAATGATTCGTGACCGCGGCGGCTTTTCACCTGACGCAGGCGGTTTTTCGCCTGATTCACAACAATGCCGTAAAGCCAGGTGGAAAACCGCGCCTCCCGGCGAAATTTGCCGATCCCCCGATAAGCGGAAAGAAAGGCCTCCTGCACACAGTCACATGCTTCATTGTAGTCCCCGGTCATCCGGTAAGCAACATTCAGCATTTTTTTTTGATGGCGCTCAACGAGTGTCGAAAAGGCCTCCACGTCTCCTTTCTGACAGCGGATAACGAATTCACGATCCTCGTCCCGGCCGGGTTCCTGTTCTTGCGTAACGCCACCTCATACCAGCATGATAATGGTCATCATGGTTCTCTTTTTGTTCTAATGGAGTACGGAAGTGGCAACCCTGTCAAGAAAAATTATCCATTTCTGATGCCGAATCAATGCCTGACCGGGACAGAAGGCTCTGCCGTCCCGGTCAGGTCAGCGCCGTTCAAGAACTTAAACCAGGTCGATCAGGATTGTTATCCAGGCCTTCACGCCCTTGGATGGAATGGGGAAATGCCATTTCCTGACCTCTGCAATCAGGCATGTTTTCATGTCACCCGTAAGCGCATCGGGGGCAATCACCTCCACTTTTTTAACGGTCCCGTCAGCATTGAGGCTCAGACGCAGTTCCAGGACACCTTGCAGATGGGCCCCGCCGACGCATCGTTTCACCCCCGCCAGATGACGCCTCACTGTTTTCTCAATGTCTTTTTTCGACATCCCGGCTGAAACCTGGAGCGATTTCAGTGTCCCGTATGTCGTGTGGTCCTGCTTTTTTCTTTCGTCTTTTTTCTCACGGCTCCGCAACGCCCAATCCCCGGAAAGGGCGGATTCACTGAGGGCCGGCATCGGCACCGCATAGCCCCTGGCCATGCTGCCGCCCACAGCGTAATCGCTTACGCCTTGAGGCAGCGGCAGGGGTTGTTTGACCGTTGTGGTTTGACCGTTGTTTCTCACCTCCGTATCGACGGCAACAAAGGACGTGTAAGCCGTCAGGAGATTGTAGGCCAACCCCAACGCCGTCACTTCCCGGATACGTTTCTCATCCGTGCGCAGGTTGTTGTAATCGGACAACAGCGTAATGCGCTGCCGCGCCCAGAGATAACGTAAGGCCGAATGCGCCTTCGTTGCCTTCGCCTTTCCGACTTCGATGGATTCTGTGTAGGGCCCCCGGCCGGTAATGCCGCTCAGGGTGATGGTTCCCGCGGCTTTCCCCCGCCATTTCCCGAAGACGACCACAGGACGCTCCGCCAAGACATCCGGGAGCATGAGCGGTTCTACATCATAGGTTTTAAAACCATTGAAATCGACCTTTACCTTTGAGAGGACCGGCGACTGGATCATCTTGCGAAAACGCGCCGCCTTTTCCGTCGCCTCGCCGGGATTCACAACAACAAAAGCTTCACCCTGCCCGCAATGGGCCATACCCTCGATGATGTGGCGATTGACACTGGAGCCGATCCCGAAGGCAAACAAATTGGCATGGCTGAGATTTTTACGGATCAGGTCAAAAACCTCCTCTTCGACGGTTACATAGCCATCGGTGGCAACGATCAAGGTTCTGGATGTGTCTTCCCTGTGTTTCAACGCCAGCACCCGTTTCAGCGCCGGGAGGATTTCCGTCCCTCCACCGCCGGTCTGGTTTTCAATGAGGCTGACCGCCTTCCGGATATTTTCGGACGTTGCGGCAAGGGATTCTTCCGCCAGGAGTGAAGAACCACCGGCAAACAAAAGCACATTGAAACGGTCGGTCGGACGTAAGCTTCCAATCAGATCGGACATCAGCTTCTTGGAAATATCCAGGGGGAAACCATGCATCGATCCTGATACGTCCACGATGAAAATATACTCCCGCCCCGGAATATCATTCGACGCAATTCTTTTTGGAGGCTGCATCATCAGAAGAAAATAGTTTTCCTTTTCCCCTTCATGCAGGAGAAGCCCAGACTGAATACGATCCCCATCCAGGCGATATCGCAAAATATAATCCCGGTTACCGCCGGCGCTCTCCCCGGCAGCCAAATCAACGGCGGCATGCGACGCATCGGAATAAGCGGCATCCACCTTGTGGGACGGACAGGAAAGATCACGGATGGGCATCCCTGCCGCCAAATTTACATGGATATCAAAGTCATACGTAGGTGCATCACCCTGACGGAGGTAGGGGTTCTGGATCCAGTGTTCCGAAGCCGGGGCAGTTGCTGATTCCTGATTGGCGTAACGGGGGCCGACGACGGTCGAATAGACGAATTCGTAAACACGATCTTCCGGAACGAGCAATTCCGTGTATTTCAATTCAACCCGAATCACGTCACCCGGCATAATGTTCGCCACGTTCATCTGGAAAACGTTGGGACGCTGCTGTTCGAGCAGGGAGGCGCTTTTCCCCTGATTTTTGGCGTCTTCATAATCCTTGCGGGCCTGCTCCCGCTCTTTAATTTTCGCCTCGATCGTCCGTTCGCCGATTTGCATTTTCATACCGTAAACCGCCGCCCGCGTGGAAGCCGGAAAAACATAGATTGCCTCCAGGGGTGTTTTGCCCTCATTCGTATAGACTTGGGTCACCCGCACATCGGCAATCACCCCTGCAATCTGAACATCAGCCCTGGTCGATTTCAGGGGCAGTTGATCCACCGACGCATCTTCGCTCTGAACGAAAAAATACGGCGATAGAGTCCGGTCGGCGGATGTCGTCTCCGGCTTCGATGAAGCGGTGCTCAGACCGATGAGGGAAACCACCATGCCCAAAATGATGAGAATCATTGCCCGCACTTTCATAATATAACCTCCTGTGTGTTTTCTTCTTTTGACAGATTAGACATAGGAGGCCGGAAAAAAGTTCCCCACTTTTTCTTGCAGACTTAATCATTTCGAATCGACATGTTTACACTCCAGAAAAAACTTGAATTCTTCTTTGCAATATGGTTGACGTGAAAACACGTCTTTCCATTGCAGGATTCATAATCGCATTTTCACAATTTTCCGGAGCAGGTCTCTATCACAATTACTTCTACACTGCTGAACATCCGGCCGTAATGCCGATTGTTCGGAGAGGAGGCGAAGGTGTTGGACTTTTGCAGAATCAAGGGATGGGTGAAAAACGGGTTTATGCCGATTACGATCATGTTGATTCCCCACAGCCATCGCAATGCGTTCAATATTCAAATTCCCCTGTTTGTTATTCTCATCACGCTCATTTTGAGTTGCGTTGGCGTCGTCTCCGTTTTTTCCATGGCGGCAAAAACAGCGGAATACTATCGCCTTCAGGATCAGGTCGGCTATTACGCCCGAGAATTCCAGGAGATGCGGTCATCCATTACCGCGCTAAAAGAGGACGAACTCACATTTAAGAAGCTTTTCTCCCTTGGTTCGCGGAAAGCCGTTCTGGAAAACATGGACATCTCGGACAGCGGCTCCATCGACCTGGAAGCTCTGAAACTGGATATGAAGCAGACCATCGAAACCGTCGATGAGATCAAGGACTATCTTCACGAACAGCGGGATATTCATCTTTCCACACCCCAGGGTCCGCCAACCAACGGCCATGTGTCTTCGTTTTTTGGCGTGCGGCAAAAACCGGGACATCGTTACCGGGAATTCCACTCCGGTATGGACTGGGCCGCCCCATCCGGAACTCCTGTAACGGCAACCGCCGATGGCATCGTCAGCTTCTCCGGCAGGTGCGGCGCCAACGGCAACCTGGTTGTCCTGGAACACGGTCGCGGTTATTCGACCTTTTTCGCTCACAACCGCGAGAATCTGGTAAAGGTCGGACAGAAGGTCAAGCGGGGCGATACCATCGGTTACGTCGGTTCCACCGGCAATTCGACGGGGCCTCATGTCCATTATGAAATCTGGAAAAACGACCATGCGGTAAATCCTGCAACTTATATAAAATACGAGGAGTAGCACCATGTTTCACCGAAACGCAGAAAAACTTGAATCGATAATCGGCGCCGGTTCGCTTTTCAAGGGAAACATCGAAACCAAGGGAACGCTCCGGATTGACGGCCAGATGGAAGGGCATGTGCAGGCGGATTGGGTCATCCTGGGAGAAAAGTCATCGGTAAAGGGTGACGTCACAGCCCGTGGTATTATTATCGGCGGCCGAATTGAAGGAAATGTCCACGCCAAGGAGATAGCCGAAATTAAGGCAAAAGGTCAGGTTTGGGGAGAAATCCAGGCTCCCAAGATGGCAATGGCTGAAGGCGCCATATTCGATGGCAGGTCCTCAATGGCAAGGGCAGAAGACAACATTCTGGAATTTCAGTCTAAAATCTCAGATTTATGAAATGTTTTAAATATCCCGTTGATTGCACTTGTAACATGATTCTGCGCGTGGCAAAATAGTATCAAAGAATGACCAGGCCGTTCCTTCCAACAAGCCATAGTAGACCTGAGGATGCATTAGCATGGCTGCTGATTACATGAGGGAAATAGAAATTTACAATACCCGCCTTGCCTTGCCCGATCCCGGCAAGTCCGCCCTTCTTGTCATCGATATGCAGGAGCATTTTTCCATGCTGGCCGATGTGATTCTTGACCATGTCCTTTTGTTGATCGAAGCATGCCGTTTCTCAGAG
>CAZTYA010000015.1:0-13556 GCA_964617255.1 uncultured Syntrophales bacterium | reverse complement strand
TGATCGCTGACGGAAATTGAGTAAATGTGTTTTTTCATTTCCTCCCGGTCCGGATAGACGTGAACCACACCGGTTCGGTCTACCGTCCCGCCGTACAGATCGAAGAACCGAGCCAGGTTGCTCGGGTGGCCCACATTCATGGCATTGGACAGACAGGCCACGGACGGAGATATTTTTTTATACACGCCGGTCTGAAGATACCGGGGGAATTCCTCGTTTTCATTGACGGGCATGATGATTTTCGTCACCGGGAGACCCATGCGCCGGGCATATTCACACCCCAGGGCGTCGCCGAAATTACCCGACGGGACGGAAAAGACAATACCCTCCCCCGGTTCGGCCAACTGGGCATAGGCATAAACATAGTAAATCATCTGGGGCATGATCCGGCCGAAGTTGATCGAATTGGCCGACGTCAGATTCAAAATTGCCAGGTCCGGATCGGCAAAAGCCTCTTTGACGAGGTTCTGGCAGTCGTCGAATTTTCCGTTTACGGAGACCGCATGAACGTTGTCGCCGATGGAATCGAGCTGCTTCTTCTGGCGTCCGCTCACTTCATCCTTGGGATAGAGTATCGTGACATTGATCCCTTCCACGCCATGAAAGGCATTGCCGACGGCACTTCCCGTGTCGCCGGAAGTCGCCACCAGCACATGGAGCGTCTGCCCCTTCACCCGGACGGCGCTCATCAGCCTGGCCATCAGGCGGGCCGCAAAATCCTTGAACGACGCCGTCGGGCCCTGGTCCAGGCGCATGATATATTTGCGGTCCATGACTTTTTCCAGGGGCACGGTAAAGTTGTAGGCATCCTCAACCAGGCGCTCTAAAAGATCCAACGCGATCTCATCCTTCAGATAAATTCGGGCTACCAGCTTCGCCGCCTCTGCGTAGGGTGCTCCTTTCAGCTCCGCCAACCGGGTAACATCAAGAACGGGAATCGGATCGGGCATGTAAAGGCCCTCATCGGGGGCCTGCCCCTGCAGGAGGGCCTCCCGGAAAGAAACGGACTGCTTGAACGGGGTAATTCCCGGAACCTGGTCGAGGTTCCGGTTTGTACTGTAATAACGTATCGTCATGGCGCACGTTGCTCCTTAAATTGACTCTTTATTTGGGAACCTGAAAAAATATTAAAATTGTCATCTTGAGCGAAAGCGAAGGATCTAATATTGAATGAGATTCTTCGCCGCTGACGCTCCTCAGAATGAAAAAACCAGGCCCTTTACAGGGTTGTCATTATTCCTTCAACTTCATTTTCATCAATCTTTCAATCCTTTTTTCAATCGGGGGATGGGTACTGAAGAGATTCATGACGGTGCTCCCGGAAAAGGGATTCACAATGAACAGATGCGCTGTCGAGGGGTTGGCGTCCATCGGTTTCGCCTGTGCCCCCCGGGCGAGTTTTGCCAGGGCGCCCGCCAGAGCTTCCGGCTTCCCCGACATGCGGGCGCCGCTTTCATCGGCCAGATATTCCCGGGAACGGGAGATGGCCATCTGGATCAGGGTCGCCGCAATCGGCGCAACAATCGCCGTCGCAATCAATCCCACGGTGCGCCCCCCGTCTTCTCCCATGCCGAAAACGGCCCCCCAGCGAGCCATCGTTGCAACCATGAGCACGGCACCGGCCATCGTTGCCGCCACGGTGCCGATCAGAGTGTCGCGATTCCGGATATGGGACAACTCATGCGCAATCACCCCGGACAGTTCATCCTTGTTCAGGATCTTCATGATCCCTGTCGTCACCGCCACGGCGGCGTGTTCCGGGTTTCGCCCGGTGGCGAAGGCGTTGGGTGAATCCTGCTGCATGATATAGACCCGGGGCATGGGCAGGTTCGCCTTGTCCGCCAGGGTGCGGACTGTTGCATACAGTTGGGGCGCCGACGCTTCCGTTACCTCCTGCGCACCCGACATCTTGAGTACCAGCTGATCCGAATACCAGTAACTCCCAAAATTGAGGACCATAGACAAAACAAAGGCGATGGCCACACCGACCTTTCCGGCGACAAAATAGCCGATGATCATTAAAAGCCCCGCCAGGGAACTTAAAAGCAGAACCAGTTTAATCGTGTTCATTTCCCCTCCACTACCCTATCAATATAACCTTCCCGATCCGGCAAGCCGACCGGATTATTCAACAACAGCATTCAAGTCAGGGGACCAAGGTGTCAGGAATATCGGATATTTGATCCCTTATGCGCTTTATTTCTCAAAAGGACTATGATAAGCAAGCAAAAAATTCTACGATGGAAACAGGGCGACAAGGAGACGATCATGACGGACAAGCCGACCACGAACGAAGAAAGGATTGCCAGGGCGAATAAACCCGCAGATGACGCCCTGAAAATGCATCCATATTATAAAGGTAAAATTGAAATCGTACCGAAATGCATTATCCGCGATCTGCAGGATTTTGCCATCTGGTACACTCCCGGGGTGGCGGAGCCCTGTAAGGAGATCCACGCCAATCCGGAAAAAGTTTACGATTACACAAACAAAGGAAATACTGTAGGCATTGTCACGGACGGAACCCGGGTCCTGGGGCTGGGCGATATCGGTCCCCTGGCGGGACTCCCGGTGATGGAGGGAAAAGCGCTGATCTTCAAATACCTGGGAGGCGTTGACGCCTTTCCGATCTGTCTGGACACCAAGGACCCCGACGAGCTCATCCGGACAGTGAAGCTTATCGCCCCATCCTTCGGCGGCATCAACCTTGAAGATATTGAAAACCCGAAGTGTTTTTATATCTTAGACCGCCTGCGGGCGGAAGCGCCCATTCCCGTCTGGCATGACGACCAGCAGGGCACCGCCGCCGTCACCGTGGCGGGGCTCATCAACGCCCTGAAGATCGTCGGCAAGAAGATGGAGGACGCCACGATCACCCTGATCGGTATCGGCGCCGCCAATGTCTGCATCGCAAAAATGCTCTTCAAGGCCGGTGTGGACCCGAAAAAAATGATCGTCGTCGACAGCAAGGGCATTTTGAATAAAAAACGCGATGACATCGGCCCAAGCCACAAGGAAAAGCGGGAATTCTGCGAAATCACCAATGCCGGAAACCGCGACGGCGACATGGAAGAGGCCATGCGGGGCCAGGACGTGGTTATCGCTCTGTCCAAGTCCGGTCCCGGCGTGATCGATAAGAGCTGGATCAGCCGGATGGCGGACAACGCCATCGTCTTCGTCTGCTCCAATCCCGTACCCGAAATCTGGCCCTGGGAAGCCAAAGAGGCCGGCGCCCGGATCGTGGCGACGGGGCGGAGCGATTTCCCGAACCAGGTAAACAACTCCGTCGGTTTCCCTGCGATTTTCCGGGGCACCCTCGATGTCATGGCCCGGGTGATCACCGACGAAATGTGCATTGCCGCCGCTGTCGAGCTGGCCCGCTGTGCCGAGGACAAGGGGATCCATGAGGATTATCTGCTGCCGACGATGGACGAGTGGGAAATCTTTCCCCGGGAAGCGGTTGCGGTAGCCAAGACGGCAATCCAACAGGGTGTAGCCAGACTGAATTTCACGGAAAAGGAACTTTTCGCCATGGCGGAGTCCAAGATCCGGCGCGCCCGGGACGAGGTGGCCCTCATGATGGACAAGGGGATCATCGCCCCGTACAAGGAAGAAGCTTAAACCCAGGTTCCGGAAACATCCCCGATGCTGCTGATTCATCCCCCTGTTGTCCGGCCCTGTGAAGCCCCCGCGGGCATCGCCGGCCTGGCGGGATTTCTCCGCAGTCGGCAGTACCCTTATCAGGTCGTCGATCTCAATCTGGAATGTCTGCGATATCTGATTGAAACCCCTCTTCATTCCGAGGCAATAAGCGACACATGGACACGGCGGGCGCTTAAAAATCGGACCGCCCACCTGGCGCAACTCTCCCTCTGGAAAACTTACCGTCAATTTGATCGCCACGGCAGTGCCGTCCGGTCCCTGAACCGCGTCCTGGCTGCCCAGGCTGGTCAAACCGGCGGCCGGTTTTCTCTGACCGACTACGAAGACGCAAATCTGTTGCCGATCCGTAGCAACGATTTGATCCAGGCGGCAAAAACCCCGGAAAGGAATCCCTTTTATCCTTTCTTCGCCCCGCGCCTTTCTTCTCTGATCGAGGCACATAATCCCCGGACGATCGGGATTTCCCTAAATTATCTGCCCCAAGCCCTGAGTACGTTCGCCATCATCGGCTGGCTCCGTAAACACCACCCAAAAAAGAAAATCGTCCTGGGCGGCGGGCTGGTCACATCGTGGCTGAGCCGTCCGGACTGGCACAGTCCTTTTGACGGTTGGGTGGACAATCTTGTGACCGGGCCGGGAGAACCCTTTCTGGCCGATCTTCTGTCCTTGGACATCCAGCAGGGCGGAAACCTTGCCGATTACAACGGATTCCCCCGCCAGAATTACCTGGCGCCGGGCTTCATCCTTCCCTACAGCGCTTCCCGGGGCTGCTGGTGGCGGCGCTGTGCTTTCTGCCCGGAAAAGGCGGAGGATTCCACCTACTGCCCCACTCCCCCCGGACAGGTGCGGGCGAACTTGCAAACCTTGATTGCAGAAACCCACCCCATTCTGATTCACTTTCTCGATAACGCCTTGAGTCCAACTCTGCTCCAGGTGCTCATCAAAGACCCGCCGGGTGTCCCCTGGTACGGTTTTGCCCGCTTCACAACCGAACTGCGTGATCCCGATTTCTGCAGAGCCCTGAAGGCGTCCGGCTGTGTCATGCTGAAACTGGGACTGGAATCAGGAGACCAGGACGTACTGGATAACCTGGAGAAGGGAATTGAGTTGGAGGGGGCTTCGCAGAGTTTAAAACAACTTCACGAAGCCGGGGTCGGCACCTATGTTTATCTGCTCTTCGGAACCCCGGCGGAAACGCCGGAAGCGGCAGGGCGGACGATGGCGTTTGTCGGCGGCCATAAAAACTGGATCGATTTTCTCAATGTGGCGATCTTCAACCTGCCCGCCTTCAGTCAGGAAGCGGATGAATTGGCAACGTTTCCCTTCTATGAGGGTGATCTGTCCCTTTATCTCAACTTCCGGCACCCCCATGGATGGAATCGCGAACAAGTCCGGCGGTTTCTGGACCGGGAATTCAAGCGCCATCCGGCCATTGCGCCCATCCTGCGGCGCGACCCTGCGTGTTTTACGTCCAATCATGCGCCCCTGTTTCTAATGGCGAGGAAAACGTAAGCCGCCTCATTTAACGGGCAGAGGAACGACAGAAGTAGTCCCAGACCAACTCTTTCCGGAATGCTTTGACCACCCCGCCCTCCAGGGTCAGAAGCCCCGCTTCGGCCAGGGCGTCGATGACTTCCCGGATGTCATTCAGATCTTTTCCGGTACAGGCTGCCAGCGCGACCGCCGGGTCCCGGTCGCCTTCCAGGGGCCAGGCTGCATAGAAAAAAAGAACCGCCATGAGCCGGGTCCAGGACTGGGTCAGTTCATCCAGGGCGTCATTCGTATGCCTGATGCGCCGCGAAAACTCCTGGAGCATGAACAGGGCAATCTGTTCGCTTTCACGCAGAAGATTACGAAAGGTCAGGTCATCGATGACGGCAATCCGGCTGTCCTCCACGGCTACGACGGATGCCGTCCGGGGGGCTTCGATCAAAGCCGCCATCTCCCCGGCATATTCACCCGGTCCGAGTTCCGCCAGAGTCTTTTTTACCAGATCCGCTTCCTTTTCCACCCGGACACGACCGTCGAGAACATAGAACATCTCCCGTCCTGAATCTCCTTCACGGAAAAGATAGGTTCCCCGGGGGTAAAAGCGTCCGAATTTCCGGTAGAGACGTGCATCAATGCGTCCGGTCGCCGTTTCTTTTTTCAATAAAGCTTTTTCCAGTAGAATCAGATCCCGCCGATCATAGGAAGCAATCAACTCGGCACAGAAAAGAAAGATCAACGCCACATAGAATGTCCAGATGACAAGGATCACAACGGTTTCCAGGGAACCGAAAATCACATTGTAGCGGGTGTAATGGACGATGTACCAGGTAAAGAAATGCTTGGCCAGCTCCATCAGGACGGCAAAGGCCAACCCGCCGACCAGGGCACTGGTAAGCGATATTTTCCGGGTGGGAATTGTCCGGTAGATTGCCGTCGTGAACAAGACCACAATTAAAAAAGGTACGAGATACCCCAATAACAATCCGTTGAGCCGGGTCATGCCGCCGGGTATCAAATCATGCAAAAAGCTCTGTTCCATGAGCAGCGTCGTCAGGTAGGTAATCACCGCACTGGCCATGCCGACCATCCAGGCCAGAGGAATCATCGCCATGGCCAGGGCTTTGGATAAAAAATAGTTTCGCGGCGACGAGGAACGAAAAATCATGTTCAGGGCTGTCTCCATGACACTGAAAATCATGGCGGCGGACCAGATCAAGCTGAGAAAACCTATCCAACCCAGCAGGTGACGTTTTTCCTCGATAAGGCCCAACTGACTCATCAGCTCTTCAGAGAAAAAAGGGTGAAAATTACGAAAACCGTTCAACATTTCCTGCTGCACATCCGGATGTGAGCCAAAGACATGGCCGATCACCAGCATGGTCAAAATGAACAGAGGAATGAAGGAGAGAATCGCATACAGCGCAATCGCCGCGGCCTGGTTGACGTCACCGTTTTCCCGGTAGCGACCGATGGTATCCATCAGGGTGTCTTTGAATCCGGCCGCCATGAGACCGAACGGTTTTGGAGGAAAAGAGGGCGTTCCTGTAAAATCCGGCGTGTTATGGTGATACATGGCAGACACCTGATTTTCCGTCTATTCTGTCGCCGGGATAGCGCACCGGCAATACATCGGTGTTGAATCCTCACTTGCTTTTGCCATGCGCAGTCTAGCACGAATATATTCGGCCGTACAGAGCGACTCCGTTTCACTGAGACATCGATTGTTCGGCGGAATAATCCTTCTATTATTGATGATGTTTTCTCGTAAGCAGGGACAGAATATCAATTTACAAATTTTCCACAGGGGTGTATTAAATTCCCAGTTGTATCTTTCTTAAGTCATGGCAATGTAGACTCATCTCATCACCTGTTTCCGGATGGAAAGGAACCCCAGATGCACGATGAGCATGGCAATCGCACGACTCGCACCGCAAACAAAAAAACAGGAAAAGGAGCAGACATGAAAACCTGTTGGTTATTTCTGTGTGTGTTTCTGTTTTTTCTACCTCTGGCTCCCGTGTATGCCCAGGAGGAAACAGCGCCTGTCACGGATACGGGAAACGCCTGGATCTTATCCTCTTCTCCCGCTCCCAATGAAGAAGTCATCGGGAAAAAACCTGAAATCCGGGTTTTCTTCACATCCCCTCCGGCCCCTGGAAGCATGACCGTCTTACTCGACGGCACCGACATCACACCCATGATCACCCTGGTGGAAAACGGATTCACCTACAAGCCGGTCTTCATTGTTGCCCCGGGAACTCATGTGTTGTCCGTTTTGGCCACGGATACGGCGGGTAATGCGCTTCAGGGTGCACTTTCTTTTAAAACCCGTCACACGAAAACCCTTGAAGAAGCCAGCGTCAGCGCCGACATGACCGGCATATACACCACAACATTACGAAAAGACGCCCATGACGGCACAACCCCCTATAATGCCGTGACGGTCGAGGGAACGGTTCAGGGCAAGATTCGCGAAGGCGCCAATGAATTTTCATTTGAAGGTTCTCCCGTCTATGTGGAACAGGATAAGCCTTTAGGCACCGGATCGGTGGAAAAGGGCCTGGACCTGAGAAGTTTTGTCCTCAGAGGTGAACACAAGGGGGATCAACTGCAGGCCAAGGCGGAATTCGGAGACGTCTCGGTTAGCGAAACCCCGTTCACCGTCCAGAGTCTTCTCCGGCGCGGATTAAAAATCAATCTGGGTTACGGCAACGGGGCTCTGTCTTTTTTCACCGTCCGGGCGCCGGCCATCTATGGTGTCAGAAATACCTGGGGACTGAGATACGAGGAGGACAGCCAGATCACCGGCGGTTCCGCAGGTCTCTCCCTGCCGGGTATCCGGACCGACATCAAAGCGACTTTTCTAACCGGCGAGGATGATTCGACCCTCACCTACGGCATCTCCGGCATTGAAACCGGCCGTCGGACCGGCGATGTGGCCAGTCTCCGGGTCACCTCCCAGATCATTCCGGCGATGCTGATCGCCGATTTCGAAGCGGCCTACAGCCAATACGACTTCGACGACGCCGACGCATTCGACGAGGTCAGCGATACCGCCTGGCGCGTCGATCTGAGCGGAGCGGTGAACCAGTATACCTATGATCTGAAATATGAATATTTCGGCCGCGATTACGAGAGCATCGCCCTGCAGGGGGGGACAAAGGACCGGGAGGGAGTCTATTTCACAGGCAATGCCATGTTCACCAACCACAGCCTGAGTATCCTGGCTTCAGCCTTCCGGGATAATGTGGACGACCTGTCGATCATGCCCAGAACGACCAGCATTCCCCTTTCTCTGGATTATAACTACACCCGGTTTGCCCAGGTACCCATGGGCTTTTCGGTTCAGCATGAAATTATCAAGACCAAGGATGAACCGACGGGATTTGATCCCGTCGATACCATGACCGATTCCATCACCGGCAAGATCGGTTATGTCCGTGAAAAATGGAGCACCGGCCTGCAAGCGACCTATACCTACATGAATGATAAAACCGGCGCCGATCTCGATACGTCAAGCGGCAATTACACCTTCACCTTGACCCTGACACCGGTCGAAAACTGGACCATCAGCCTGGTTCCCAATCTGGTCCAGCAGAAAAACGAAGATACCGACGTCAGAACGGATACCTATACCACAACCCTGGATCTGCGTTCACAACCCGTCAAGGACCTGATTTTTTGGGATCTGATGGCCAGCTATGTCGTGGCGGATGCCACCGACGACAGCATCGATACGGAAACGACCACCGTAAATACACGCCTGGCTTACAGTTTGAAACAGTTTTTTCCGCCTTACTTGAACCCCACGATTGCCCTCAAGGGAGACTACCAGAAGACCAAGGATAAGATCGCCGATACGGAAACCGATAATTTGACCATTTTCCTGGCATTTGAACTCAATGCAAAATTCGGACTGTGAGGTTAATTCCATGCACTCAAAAAAAACCCTGCTCTTTCTTTGCATACTGATCACGGCATTTTTCAGCATTGCCTCAACATCGTACGGGGCCTCAACAACACCCGCCACGGTCAATGCTGCATACGGTCAGTCCACTACCGTCGCGCTGCACTATACATTTCCTGTCGTGGTCGGTGCGGGTGCAACGATCACATCGCCTTACGGACAGTTTTGTCTTACCGGAACGTTAGCGGCATGCGATTCCATAGGGCGGGTTAATATGCCGTTGACAACAACCACATCTCTGGCTTCGGAAGTTTTAACCATTCCACAGGCAGTCGTTGAAAGAGCATTGCAAAGAGGGTTCAACAGCTTTACCTACGAGCGCAATTTTTTAAATGGTGGTTTTTACAGTTTAAAAATCAACATCACCCCCGGCAGTGTTGCCGCTTTTTCTTTGAGGCGAATCGAACTCTACTTCGATCACATGCAGCGGAAAAACGAGGTGATGGTCCAGCGAAATCATCGGGGACTTAAGGCATATGCCGATATCTACTATAACGGCTCCGGTATGCTCAATGGTTACTGGGAAGTGGATGGTTTAATCATCGAACGGGTGAACCGTTTTGTCCTGACCGGCGGTAAGGTTACCCTGTCAACACCGGCTGTTCCCGATCTTCCGACCTTCGATCCGGGCTACCATATCGTAAAATTCATCGTCGTCGCTCCTGAAACCTCCTTCGAAGTGCCGGAAATGGTGTACTGGGTCAAGGGGACCGATGAACCCGCCAGACGCGCCCTGGTTCTGACGACCCCCCAGGACGGGACGGACATCCCCGCGGATTCCCCCTTCACCTGGGAAAAGATGGAAAAAGCCGCCGTGTACCTGATCAGCTTCGCCAAAGCCGAAGACAAGACTATCTGTTTCTCCGCCCTGACCCGGGACACCGCTTACCGGATTCCGGCTTCAATACTGGCCGAATACTTCACTGCCGGCAAAAAATTCCTCTGGTCAGTCAAGGGCTATGACACTGAAAACAACATCATCGCCGAAAGCGGCATGCACAGTTTCTCTTTCCGAGAAGCGGCTCAACCATAGTATGCTTGCCTGAAAATTATGAAGATTGTGAGGTAAAAAAAATGAAAACCACCGCGAGATTGCTCCAGGTGCTGGTGTTGACGTTGATCATTTTTGCCTCCGGAAATGCGGAGGCTTTTGCCATCAAACGGATCGAGCTTTATTTCGACCTCGCACAGCGCCAGAATGAAGTGATGGTTCAGCGGAATCACGTGGGGCTCACGGCTTATGCCGATATTTTTTACACCGGCTCCGGCATGCTCAGCGGATACTGGGAAGTGGACGGTCTCATTATCGAGCGGGTGAACCGTTTTGTGCCCACCGGCGGCAAGGTCACCCTGGCGACGCCATCTATCCCGGATCTCCCGACTTTCGATCCCGGCTATCATATTGTCAAATTCCGGGTTACCCGTCCTGCAACTTCCTTCGAGGTACCGGAAATGGTTTACTGGGTCAAGGGAACCGAAGCGCCCGTTAAGCAGTCCCTGACGCTGATCAAACCCGAAGACGCTGCAGGTATCACCGCCGACGCGCTCTTTGAATGGGAAAAAAGAGAAAATGTTTCCGTATACCTGATCAGTTTCTTCAAACCCGGCGAAAAGAAAGTCTGTTTTTCCGCCCTGACCCGTGAGGCATCCTACCGGATCCCCCCTTCGGTCCTGGCCGAATACCTCTGCCCGGGGAATAAATATCTCTGGTCGGTCAAGGGATTTGATAAGGGAAACAACGTCATCGTGGAAAGCGCCCGGTGGAAATTCTACTTCAAAGAACCACGGAAACCATAACTCAAAAAATATTCATTCTATTCTACTTGACCCGGGACAGACCATGGCCTGTTCCGGGTCAATATTTTTTGCGCCGCAACTGGCCTTTTTCCTTAATCATCAATACACACATTCCATAATCGCACTGGATATGCTATTTGAACAATCGTTGCTTTTCAAAAAAGCGAGGATATGATGCGGAAATACATTTTCATCATCTTGATGTTATTGGCTCTTGGCGGTTGCAGTCCGTCTGCCGATCCGCAAAAAAACTTCTCCCGGGCAGGGAAACCCTCCTACGGCGATATCATGGTCGAGGGCTCCATCGGGGATGCCTCGAACCTGATCCCCATCCTGTCGTCCGACAACAGTTCCCATGAAATTTCCGGCATGATCTTCAACGGCCTTGTGAAATATGACAAAGATATCAATGTGGTCGGTGACTTGGCCGAATCCTGGGATATTTCACCGGACGGGCTGGTCATTACCTTCCATCTGCGCAAAGGAGTCAAATGGCATGACGGCCAACCTTTCACGGCGGAAGACGTCCTCTACACCTATCAGGTGACAATCGACCCCAAAACGCCGACAGCCTACGCCGGGGATTTTCTGAAAGTCAAAAAAGCCGAGGTTCTCGATCCGCATACCTTCCGGGTGACCTATGATAAACCCTTCGCCCCGGCGCTCATGAGCTGGGGAACCGCCATCTACCCGAAACACCTCCTGGCGGGGAAAGATATCACCCAGAGACCTCTCACACGCCGGCCGATCGGCACGGGGCCTTACAAATTCAAGGAATGGGAGACAGGGCAAAAGATCGTCCTTGAGTCCAATCCCGACTATTTTGAAGGCCGCCCCTACATCGACGCCTTTATCATGCGCATCATCCCCGATATGGCCACCATGTTTCTGGAACTCCGGGCTAACGGCATCGATCAAATGGGCCTGACCCCGCTCCAGTATACCCGGCAGACGGAGGCCCCCCTTTTTCGGAATAACTTCAATAAATACCGATACCTATCATTTTCCTATGCCTACCTGGGTTACAACCTGAAAAACCCCCTTTTCACCGATAAGCGGGTCCGGCAAGCCCTGGCCCATGCGATCGACAGGGAAGCAATCATTTCAGGAGTCCTCCTCGGACTGGGTAAGCCGGCCACGGGCCCCCTCAAACCCGGAACCTGGGCGTATAATCCCAACGTGCACACCTATCCCTATGATCCGGCCAGGGCGAAAACCCTTCTGGCGGAAGCGGGCTGGAAAGACACCAACGGCGACGGCATCCTCGACAAGGACGGACGGCCATTTGCCTTCGAACTCATCACCAACCAGGGAAATGAAGTGCGCGGAAAATGCGCCGAGATCATTCAGGAAAGTCTGGGCAAGATCGGCATTCCGGTGAAGATCCGCATCCTGGAGTGGGCCGCCTTTGTCAACGATTTTATCAACAAGCGCCGATTCGACGCCACAATCCTGGGCTGGACCATCCCCATGGACCCCGATCTCTACGATGTCTGGCATTCCAGCAAAACGAAACCGGAGGAACTGAACTTCATCTCCTTTGCCAATGCCGAGGTGGATGAACTCCTGGAAAAGGGACGCAGCACCTTCGACCAGAAGGAACGGAAGAAATGTTATGCCCGCATCCAGGAAATCCTGGCGGAAGAACAGCCCTACAATTTCCTTTATGTCCCCGACGCCCTGCCCATTATCCACGCGCGATTCCGGGGGATCGAACCCGCTCCCATCGGCATTGGTTACAACTTTATCAAATGGTACGTCCCCAAAGCGGAACAGCGTCTCGTCATGACCCGTTAGCAATTTATATAAATTGCCCCGGTTCATGCCACTGCATTGACAATCGACCTGCGCGTCACTATATGTTTAGGAAGTGTATCGGATTAACCAGACAGAAACCGCAAATCTATTTTAAGGGAGGACAAGACATGATCAACAACAAAGTACAGGCCATTATGAACGAACAGATCAAGAACGAACTCGAATCATACTACATCTACCTGTCCATGGTGTCCTATTTCCATTCCGAGAACCTCGACGGCATGGCCCACTGGATGCGTACCCAGGCACATGAAGAGATGATTCACGCCATGAAATTCTTTGATCACATCATTGACCGGGGCGGGAAAGCGACCCTGATGGATTTAAAACAGTTGAAAACCACCTGGAAATCACCTCTGGAAGCCTGGAAAGACGCCTACGCTCACGAACAATTCATTACCGGTAAAATTCATGCGATTCTGAAACTGGTCCGGAAGGAAAACGACTACACGGCGGAACCGCTCCTGGCCTGGTTCGTCAACGAGCAGATCGAAGAGGAGGCCAACACGGAAAAGATTCTCCGGCAGATGGAAAATATAGGCGACAGCAAACAGGGTCTGTTTATGCTGGACCGGGAACTCGCCACCCGGGCATTTCCTCCCGGTTCCCCCCTGGATCCGGCCGCGTATAACGTGGCCACGTAACCCGGGAAAGATTTATTTGCTCTGGATTTCTGTACACACCCGCCTGATTGCTCAGGCGGGTGTTTTTTTCCACAATCAATTTTCACATACAAGACAAATCATAATAGACCGCACGATTAAATAAGAAAACGGAGGGATGGCGTCAGGATTTCAGCCTGACGGGTGAGCAGGCGCCC
>CAZTYA010000014.1:0-14330 GCA_964617255.1 uncultured Syntrophales bacterium | reverse complement strand
GCCCTTCAAAAAGCGGAATAGTCCTGATCTGTTCCAATGGATTCATGGGTTGCAGAATAGGGGGTTTAACACCGCCTGTCAAAGCATATTTACGCGGGAGCATTCGTACTCACACGTGTGTGTCGGCAACATACCGGAAGGACGGCACTTGCGGCTTCCGGACGAAAAGACCTTCATCCGGGAAACCGAATCGTCTTGTGGCCCATACTTGACCCGGAATCCATGACGCCTGAGCATGGGTCAACGGGGTTTCCACAATTAAACCGATTCTTCCTCGCTTTTATACTATCCGTCCGCAGGATTGGGGGCTATTCCGACGACAGGCAACGCATCTGCATCGGTGTTAGAAAACGGTTGATGCCGGATACACAGCAATCATTGTACCCATGTCAAGCCGGCCCTCCGGGTGCCTGAATTCATTAAGGGAATTGCAGGCGCACACCTTTACTAAGGTATCGCGGATTTAAAAAGAGCCGTAATATGGGGAATGACGATGTTGATCATCAGGCCCAGGGAACAGATCTTGGTGTCGACGGCCATGCCCCACTGATAGTCACCCAAATTTAGAACGACGATGGCTTTGTTGCCCTCCAGTTCGATAATGTAATATTTCCCCATCTCCGGCAGACCACTTTCCTTCATGGTGTTGGCAATATATTGCGTAATCTGATTGAACATGGCCGAGGCGACGGGATTGGAGTTGAACCCCGCGATCGATTGACCATCTCGGGTTGTGTAAATGTCGCTAGCCAGGGCACCGCCGTTAGAATATTCTCTTAATTCATCCATGGCCTGATTGAGTTTGCTGATATCCATAGTATGCTCCTTTATAGGATTTGATTTTGCTGACTTCCCAGCATTGGGCGTAAAAATATTAAAAATATTCATATGCTTTTCCGAACCGCCTTTCTCCGTCTCCCATGTTGTTGGTCCCCCAAAAACAGCAACAACTACGCATGTTTAATTTATTTATTTCCTAAAGTTCTTTGGATGACAGGAAAATAAATGCATAACATGGCAAGTCCGGACCCCTTTGTCACCTCGCAATGGACAATCCGCTTCTACCGATTCGGTATTCGCGAATCCGGTTCTCCTATAGCCTGGCCTTCAGTTTTCCAAGGCGGTGGCGAAGACGGCTTTGGCTTTCGGCAGGGCCACATTGAGCAGGATGCCCAGGGAGGTTTTTTTTGTATCGATAAGAATTCCCCACTGATAATCACCCATGATCAACACGATAACCATTTTGTCATCAGCCAAATCAACCATATAGGTGTTACCCATCGGGGGGAATCCTGCTTCCTTGATGGTGTTGATCATATACTGGGTGATCTGGTTGGACATGGCGCAGTACGTTTCATTTCCGTTGTAGCTGATGATGGATTGACCGTCGCGGGTCGTGTAGATATCACACGAGATCAATCCGGCTCCCGCTGTCTCTTTGAGAGTGTTCAACGCTTCGTTCATTTTCTTGACATTCACGGCATTCTCCTTTCCTTCCAATAAGTTGGTTAATTGTTCCGCCTCCGTGTGTGAAATGGGAGGCCGTTTTTCCTCTTTCCCAGAAATACCTTCGGCATCCATAGGTTCCTCAGTCATGAAAAGGGAATGATCTTCAGATATCTCCGTCTCCTTATCCGTTATGATTCCGGCGGGAAATGCTTCGCAGGCCAACGGTTCGTCCCAAAGAGCCGCTTCTTCTTCGGGAAAGGCATCGCCGGCAGCCAAGGCGTCCTGGGCGGTTAATTCATCCACTGATTCATCAACGGGTGAGGGCGCTTCATCTGAGGACGCGCTTCCTTCTCCCGTCATATCATGATCGGCGGATTCTTCTGCCGGCGCTGCAACAGGTAAAGGTTTGTCTTCTGACAATGGGTTTTCAGCGCTTAAAAAGGGTTCCTCGATGACCTCAGCCGACGACTCATCTACGAGAACAAACGTTTGCTCGGTCAACGCTTCTTCTTGCTCCAGTATATTCTCGACTGCAAATGTTGCTTCCGTTTCGGCTGGCAACGCATCAGACGCCGGTTCTTCGGCGGTTGCCTCCTCGTCTTCGGCTGCAGACATGCCCGTTTCCGCTTCAGGCAGGCAACTTTCCTCCGCTAGGTCGCTGTCCTGTCCAGCGTCACTTTCCATAATCGCTTCGGTTGGTTGTTCGCTCATTGCCTCCTCAGCCTCGGGTGGAGGAGCGAGCGGTTGTTCCGTTTCCTGATCGGTCAAGGAAGGCGTATCGCCCGTCGCCGCGGGGATGTTTCCGGCCGAAACCAAGCCGCCCGTTTCTTCTTCAACATTGAAGATGCTTCCCAACTCAATGTCATAGGTGCTTGCGGCGGACGGATGCGCGGGTCCGGATGCGCGGGCACTCCGCTGCCGACTTTCCAGGACCATCATGATAAAATCCAGATCATGCTGGATGTTCTTTTCCACAGAGAAGGTTTTTGAACTGATCTGAATTTCCGGTTGTCCCCAGGCCAGGATTTCCATGACTGCCGTTTCTCCGGAACTGTTTGGGGCGATGGCATGCATCAGGTTACCTTTTTTCAAAAAAAACTTGCCCTTCTGATCCTGATTCCGGATCGTGAGGACACATGTTTTCTTTTCCATCTGCAACAGCTTCAGGAAAGAGGTTAACTGGATGCCCGGCACATCCACATCATCGAACGGCTTAACAATGTTGTAGATATTATCCACGAGAAGGTCAAAGTCCAAAGGCTTTTCCAGGTAACGGATCGCCCCCAGGTGCGAGACGCTGTTTTCGATGACCGGAGTCCCGTACGCCGTCATGACGATGACCGGGATTCGCGGGTGGTGAGAACTCATGTAAGCCAGCAGTTCAAATCCATCCATAACCGGCATTTTAAGATCGGTTATGATCAAATCAACACTTTCATCCTTCAGTATTTGCGTTGCCAGCTTGCCGTTTTCAGCCGTTCTGATTTCAAATTCCTGATCGTGGGCCCTGAGTCCTTCAACCAAGCTCAACAAAAACGTCTTATCGTCATCTACTATTAAAATAATCGCCACACCGAACCCCTTAGCTCTCTATTACGAAAGTGATTTTATTGATCATCCTATCTTCAATATCGCTGCCTTCCTTAAAGCATGGTCTATGCCAAACAGTGAAGACAAAGGAATGCCTTAACCGGCCTGGCTTCAGGACCTGAGCCCTGGTGTGAATTGTGTCGAAATGATCGTTATGGGTCAAAATGAGTGGTTCAATATGACCTGTTGCCTATTCAATTTGAACGGTATCGGTCAGGCGGAAAAGCTTGAGTTTCCTTTTTAGAGTAGACAACGAAATGGAGAGGGCTTTGGCGGTCTGGGTGAGGTTGCCTCCCTTTGTGCCTAAAATTTCCTTGATATAGTTCTTTTCCATCTCCTCCAGGGAACAGGGTTCGTGGGAGGTAGGCGCGATAACGGGGTTTGCCCCGGAAATTTTTCGCTCTGCGCCAAACAGCAGTTCCGAAGGACGAAGCTGTTTTTTATGGAGGATGTATGAACGTTCCAGGATGTTTCGCAATTCCCGGACGTTTCCCGGCCAATCGTATTGCTGCAGGAGCCTGATTTCCCTTTCATCCAGGTCCAGATCCGGATTGGCCCCGAAAAGGGTGATAAAGTGACGGCAAAACTGGGGAATATCTTCTGTGCGCGCCTTGAGAGGCGGGATGTGAACGCACAGCACGCTGATGCGATAGTACAGATCTTTGCGGAACAGATTGTTGCGGATCGCCGTTTCCAGGTCGGTATTCGTTGCCGCAATTATGCGGACATTGACCGTAATTTGCGATTGTCCTCCCAGGCGTCGAATGGCACCGTTGTCGAGAACACCCAGCAGTTTGGCCTGCAGGTGCAGCGGCATGGTCGCAATTTCGTCCAGAAAAAGGGTGCCCCCTTCCGCGAGTTCAAAAACGCCCTTGCGG
The DNA here is from genome assembly GCA_964617255.1 of uncultured Syntrophales bacterium. Classification (GTDB taxonomy): domain Bacteria; phylum Desulfobacterota; class Syntrophia; order Syntrophales; family JAAYKM01; genus JAAYKM01. The sequence goes on along the minus strand of CAZTYA010000014.1, from coordinate 10,413 downwards.
CTTGCGACGGCCCCCGTGAACGCCCCTTTTTCATAACCGAACAATTCGGATTCAATCAGGTTTTCCGGCAGGGTGGCACAGTTCACAAAGACAAAAGGCGCTTCGTGGCAAGGACTGGCATAATGAATATGGCGTGCCAGCAGCGTTTTACCGGTCCCCGTATCGCCGGTAATCAATACGGGCGACCGGACCTCCGTTGCGCGCTTCACGAGTTCGTACACCCCACCATTCTGGCCGAGTGTTCCGATAAGAATGGAATTCTGCTGATCCTTGATTGCCTTATAGGATTGAAGCAATTGGGCGCGCTCAAATTCGCTCATCTGTAAGGCACGTTTGATGGACAGCCTCAGTTCCTCCAATTCGAAGGGCTTGAGCAGATAATCATGGGCGCCCGAGCGAATGGCCTGGATGGCATGTTCGAAGGAAGGGTGGGCGGTTATAAACAAAATTTTGCATTGTTCGTTGCTATCAAGAATTTCCGGGCAGATCAGGTGCCCTTGACTGTCGGGTAAATTTTCATCCAGCAGCACAACATCAATATTGTAACTGCGACAGATGTGTAGCCCCTCAGCAGCCGAATAGGCCGTATGAATCTCCAGAAGCGGGCTGCGGAACTCGTCTTTGACCGTTTCGCAGAAGAGTTTATCGTCGTCGATAATCAGCAAGTTGCGTTTGACGTTTCCGTCATTCATTTTCAACCTTCCTTAAAATCAAACGGACAAGCGTTCCCTCATCCACTTTACTTTCGATGTCAATATTTCCGTCCATTTGCATCATTAATTTTTTTACGATGACCAGTCCCAGTCCTGTCCCATGTTGCTTGGAAGTAAAAAATGGCTTGAACAGATTGTCCAGTTGATATTGGGACATCCCAACGCCGTTATCCCGGACGGTTAATTCCAGCATCTTCCCCTTTTTTCTTAAGCCGATCACGATCTTGAGGTTATCGTCACGTTCCGGAAAGGCGTCCGCGGCATTGCTGAGCAAATTGAGCATGACCTGCTGCAGGGCTCGGGAATCGGCAAACGCCTTGTCGTCCTGGGTCTTGATATCCGTTTCGATCAGAATACCCCGCTTTTTGAAATCTTCTTTGACCAAAGGCAGGAGCCTCTCGATGAAGGACAGCAGAGAGATTTCTTTCAAGGTCAGGTTTTCGTACATGTTGAAATTCTTAAGTGAAGTCAGCAGGTATTCCACCCTGTTGATTTCATTGAGGACACGGTCGGCATACTCCAGTATTTTCTCCTGGGAGTAATTGCCGATATTGTTTTTCAGGACGCTCAAGGTCATCTTCATGGAGTTGATCGGATTACCGATCTCGTGCCGGATGCCCGAGAAAATGTAACCCAGGTTGTTCATCATCTGGACCGACTCTGCAATGTTTTCCAAGCGCGCCTTTTCCGTGATATCGCGGCTGATCACGATAATTTCGTCTTCGCCGAAGGGCAGGAAGCTGGCATCGAAGAGAAAATTCCCCTGGGGGGCGGGAAGCTGATATTGTATCTTGACAATCGTATTGTCCTGGCAGGATTGGCTCATGGCCTTGATGAATTGATTGACCACCGGCACGGGGAAAACATAATGAATAAAATGACCCTTTTCCAGGCGCAGGGGCAGGACTTCGTCATCCATCAGCCTGGCGGACCAGTCAATAATCATGCCCTTGTTATTGAGCCTCAGAAAGATATGGGGGATCACATCATACAGCATTTCCAACTCGGTCTTCAAAAGACAAAGCTCGTTTTTCATCTCGTTGATATGGCTGATGTCGGTAATAACGATAATGGCGTAAAATTCCTGGGATTGCGTATCGTGATTCCGGGTTGAGAAAATGGGACGAAAGATGATGCTCAGCTCCTGGTCTCTTTGCGGATCATGAATCGTATATTCATAAGAATGATGCTGCGCCATTTTTGTCCGCGCTTCCTGCCATGCGGTCAATAAAGAACATTTTTTATCGTTGCAATAAGGGTGGAGGAGTTTATGAAATGACATGCCGATGACCTTATCCAATTGACGGATCTGCCATTCTTCAACATTGGCATTACACCGACAGATGGTGCCGTCGTCATCGACCAGGAGAACAAGGTGTCGAAAAGCATTGACCGCGGCATGCCACACGTCGGCGCCTTTATCCCCCCATTGCGGATCGTTGTCGGCTAATCCGGCAGATTTTCCGGAAGTGGCGGGTGTTTTTGATAAACGGTCATCCATATTTTCACTCATTATAATCGAATCAACTCTACAAAATAATTATCTGTTCCGATGGATCGTCATTCCGAACCATTTGATTTAAGACCGTGGCCTTCACGATAGTACTTTTCCACACAATCGGGGCAAATGCCATGGGAAAAAACCAACTCCGAATGATCACGGATAAAAGAATCTACAGGCCGCCATTGGTTGTCTTCGTCCCGGATTTTCTTACAAACGGCGCAGATCGGCAGGTAACCGCTGAGTACCCTGGTTAAGGCGTTCTGGAGGTTTTCCTGTAATTGACGTCGCTGTTCGTCAAGATGGGCGCGCTCGATGGCCACCCCGAGGGTATCGGCCGCCGCCTTCAACGCATCGATTTCCGCGGACGACCAATCCCGCTCGCGCTGACACTCGTCATAGCCCATAAAACCCCACCATTGTGATTCCACATGGACCGGCACCACAAGAATCGACTGTATGTCTTGCGGCGCCAGCAATGCCCTTTCGCTTTCCGGAAAGTCCTTCACATGGCCATGAATGGTTTTCCCCTGTGACAAAATCGGTATCCACCGCTCCATTCCCCCGCCATGCCAGTTATGGACCTGGCATTCCGGATTTTCAGCCTGGGATAAATCGCAATCCATGGACCATTCAAAAAGCTGGGACGTCATCAATTCTCCCTCGGGATCATGGAAGTTTCGGAAAAGATAGAGCCGGCTGACGCCGGCCGCGGTTCCCAGTCGTTCCAGAATTTCCGGCAAACAGGTGCTCCAGTCCGGGGAAATCAGGAGGCGTTTTGCCACATAGCTGACGGCTTCCAGAATGGTGTTACGATTCTTTAAGGTCTCTTTGGCTTGACGCATCCAGGTATTGTCGGCCAGGATGATGATCATGGCTTCGATTTCGCCTGTGTTATTCGTCAGCGGAACGGCCGTAAGACCGAGCCACCTTACGGACCCTCCGGGCGTCCGTATTCCCAAAACGGTATCTCGGATGACCTGTTTCTGATTCAGTGCCCTTTGATCCGGCATCTCTTCTTTGGGAATTGGACTGCCGTCCGGAGCGATAATGGGGCGTGCCAAATCGGAAAAGGTTTTTCCCAAGATTTCCGATCGTTTCAACCCGGTAAAGACCTCGGTGACGGAGTTGACGAGGGAAATGCGTCCCTGGTCATCCGTCATAATCAGGCCACGGTTGATGGCTTCAAAGATCTTTAGGACATCCTGTCGGTCGTCTGTAATCCAATTCGCCAGTCTGGAAAAGCAATGTACTGAAAATTCGAGTGCGGTTTGGGCGGTATCATCGGGGATATCGGTTTTTCTTTTTCCTTGAGTCCTGGGCGTTTTTGGGGGCATGCCAATATTTCTCCGTATAGTTAGACTCTGGATAAATAATTTTGACGCCGTACAGCTCGATAAATCGAAATGAGTGTCAATGTAGTCAAATCTCTGTTTTTTGCAACGAATATTTTCGGAATGGGTGGTTTTAAGAAGGTTTTTTCGCCCTAAGTCTTACAGCGCAAATGTTTTTCATGCCAGGGGAGGCGTTATTCTTCACCGTTTGTCTTTTCATGCCGGGTGCGCTGCCAAAGCGAAAAGATGACAAAGAACGCAAATGCCGCCATGACCCCGCCCAAATTACCCAGAAAATCAATGGACAATAAAAAAACGGTGGTTACCAGCAGGGGGTACTGCAGCCATGCCAATGCAATCCAGCGGGCGGTTATCTGAAACATTCTCAAGACGGCCGGCCTGAATAAGAAAATGAAGATGGCGGTGTCGATACTTAAAAATAGTGCTGTAATAACACCCATCCCAGGCTGGTAATGTTGAGAGATGCTGTAAATACCGTATATCCAGGAGCCGGGAATGCCCACGACAGCGACCTTCCAGCCCCATGGGGCGTGCCGACGCAATCCCCACCAGGTTAAAAAACCGATCAGGCTGTTCACCACGACATCCAGATGATCCGGCAGAGAAAATGATCCCTTGATTACCGAAGACTGGACGAGCCCGTAGAAGAATAGATTGAGCAACGTGGTGATAAGTACCCAGAATGCAATGATCTCAATCCACTTTGCGGCTGTGGGATCAGAAAAGCTGTTTAGGTTTTGACTTTGTGACATGAAGGTTTTATGTTTCTTGGCACGGGTATTTGTTCTGGAGCGAGATGAGCAAACCGGGCGACAAGGGCAAGATTTTTTGAGGAATCGAACTGACAGTGAACATTATCCGGTAAATTCAGTAACGTTTCTTCATTTCTTGGCCTCGATGACCATATGCATGGGAGTTTCCACGGTTTTCCGGATGCGGGTAAAGCCTCCCGCACGCAGGACGCCCGCCAGGCGGGAAAATCCTGCCTGGTTGCCTAGGGCGTCTTCCTCGCCCTGGCTGATGGCTCCGGGAACGCAGATCATGGTGGAGAAACTGTAACACATCCGTCCGACAGCATTGAGATTGTCTTCGAGGCGATCGGGCGCTTTCTGCTCGATAAGCATCAACGTTCCGTCGGGTGCCAGAATGTCCTTCACATGGCAGGCAACGCCTATCGGAGATCCCATTTCATGAAAACTGTCAAGAAAAACGACAAGATCGTAGTCCCCTGGGAGAACCGCCCGGGCCTCACATTGTTGAAATATGACGTTCTTTAAGCCCGATTCCTGCAGCCGCTGCCTTGCCAATTGGATTGATTCTGCATGAGCGTCGAACCCCCAAAAAGATGATTGGGGGTAGGAACGGGCCATCATGAGCATTGATGCACCATGACCGCAGCCGATATCGGCGATTTTTCCACCCCGGGTAAGCTTTTCTACGACGTTTTCCAACGATGGAAGCCATGTGGGAACCATAAAATTTGCATAAATATTGCCGAAAAAGCGTTCCGTACCATGAAAGAGATCCTCATGGTGTTCATTCCAGCCGACGCCTGTCCCCCGGCGAAAAGCCTCGGTAACCAGGGGTTCATCCTTGTATAGGGCGGCAATGCAAGGATAGGCACTGGCGAGAAAGAAGGGGCTGTCCGTATCACCCAGCAAGGCAATCTGCTCCGGAGTCATGCTGAACGTTTGGTCCGCCGGTTCATATGAAACGTATCCCGAAGCGGCCATGGCCGCCAGCCATTCCCGGATCATGCGTTCCTGAGTTCCCGTTAGATCGGCCAACTCTGCCGGAAGCATGGGAGCATGTTGCGCAAATGCGGCAAAAAGGCCCAGACGATCTCCTATGACAACAAGCACACCGCTTGCCGCCGCTCCCATGTCTGCAATGGCTCGTTCCATCAGGGTGTTCAATTTGTCCATATCCATAATTTGCCCTTTCAGCCCCGTTCACATGGAAATTTATATTTCATAATCGATGACCCGGCGTTCCACCACGTAATCCTGCATCAGTTTTTTGACCGGCAGGTGTTCCGGATGATTCCGGTAAGCCAGAAAAGAATCCCAGCAATCAAATTCAGCAATCAGGCTGAGGTCGCTGCCCTGTTCATCGCCGATTTGACTGACCCCCACCTCGATCTTCATGAGACCCGGGATCTGACCCAGCATGCCATAGAGGGCGTTTTTGATGATCATCGTGTTGTCATGACGTGTCCGGCCGTCCATGCTTTCAACCAGACGCCAGAGAACAATATGCTTGACCATCGGCAACCCTCCTTATCATTCATATTATCAATAATTTAATGAATTTAAGGCATTGATCCGAAAAGGCGCCAACGCCTCAGCTGTTCTTGTCCGTTTTAACTCTGCCGTGAGGAAAGACCAGGGAGCCGCCGAGAAAACCGATGGTAATGACCAGGGGCCAGAGTGCCAGGACCAGAGTCAGATAAAACAGGCTTTCCAGGCGAAAAGGACAGAGCAGGTCTGTTCCCGGACTCCTCCAGAATAGAATCACTGTGGACAGCACAAGCAAAAGGGATGAAAACTGAATCTTCCGGGCGACAGCGTTCATCGCTTGGGCCTGATAATTGACCCACCAGGTATAAAAACCCGTGATCATCGCCGGGGGCAGCATCAAGAGTCCGCCGTAAAGGCAAAAAAAGGATGTATCATAAAAAGAATGACGACCTGTGGTCATGTAGAGCAGATCAAAGACGAAAACGGATAAAAGAAAGACCAGGGGGAAATGGACCGCGATCGGATGCGGGTGTCGCCGAAATATGGGATAACGATCCAGCAGTCCGGCAAGCCATGCAGGCAAATCTGATTCATCTGGAGATCGATAGAGACCTACTTGAGGATAACGGGAGAAAACATCTTCTCCATGGGGCGCCGCCGGGAAAGAATCGGTTAAATCCCGGCCCGACTGATGACGTTTCATGTGGAGCCCCTCCCGCCAGAGCTTGCTCGCCGTAACATCATAGACGCGTCCCCGGAAGGCGATGTAAATCGGTTTGCCGTTCCGGCCGTCGAATTGGGCCAGAGAGGTTTCATCCCATTGTTCCATAACCATGACTCCTTCGTATCGGAAGAGCGGTGTAAAAAAACTTTATATCAGGTCTGTGCCGAGCCTTCCGGGTTCAAAACAATCGAATCAATCTTTCCGAAACAAAAAGCACACTTTGCAAGACCACCATGAATGACCAGCGGGCAACGCAAAAAACAACCTGATCTGCAAAAAAAGGTGGCCATGACTTTACGGCATAAAGAGATCCTTGGTCGAAAAATTTGGATCGCAGGTCAGGTTAACGCCCAAACGCCTCAAACCCGCCTCGTCTCCCGAGGTGGGAATATGAGTGATGTGAACCTCGCAATTCTTCAAATCCTTGAGTTTTTCCACCGCCAACTGTGCCGCGGGATTGTTGATTGCACTGATACTGAGGGCAATCAAGGTTTCCTCCAGGTCTAGACTCACGGTCTTTTCATTGAGGATGGCCGTTTTCAAATTTCCCACGGCGCCCGTAATATGCGGCGGCAAAAGCTTGATCTTTTCAGGGATATCCGCCAAATGCTTGACTGCATGGAGAATCATGCTTGATGCGGCGTGCATGAGGGCGGAGTTACTCCCCGTGACGACGGTGCCGTCTTTCAACTCAATTGCAGCACCGCAGAAGATGCCTTCGTTGCCCTTATCCCGTTCCTGGGCATCCCAAGCGGCGTCGTGGGCCGGTTGGACTACCTTCCGGTTTTCCGGCTCCAGACCGAAATCCTTCAGGAAAAGTTCCGCCCGCTGGACCGTTTCACGGTCGGCAAAACCCATGGCATATTCGCAGCGGTAACGATAATAACGGCGGATCAGTTCCTGTTTTGATGCTTCTTTGGTCACATCGTCGTCGCTGATGGCAAAACCGGCGCGATTGACCCCCATATCGGTGGGGGAGCGATAAAAGGAGGGGCCGCCCGTGATTTTTTCCAGAATTCTCTTAAGTACGGGGAAGACTTCGACATCACGGTTGTAATTCACGGAAGTTTGGCCGTACGCTTCCAGGTGAAAGGGATCAATCTGGTTGAAGTCCCGAATGTCTGCCGTGGCGGATTCGTAGGCGACGTTGATGGGATGCTTAAGCGGAATGTTCCAGATGGGGAAGGTTTCAAACTTGGCATATCCCGATTTGGTTCCCCGTTTGTAATCGTGATAGAGTTGTGAAAGACAGGTGGCCAGTTTGCCGCTTCCCGGTCCGGGACCCGTAACAATGACCAGAGGTTTGTTTGTTTCAATGTAATCGTTTACACCATAACCTTCATCACTGACAATCAGATCGACGTCAGTAGGATAACCTTTGGTATAACGATGGGTGTAAACACGAATGTTGCGCCGTTCCAGTTTGTTTTTGAACAGCGTGGCGGCCGGTTGATGGTCAAAACGTGTGATGACGACACCCAGTACATCGATTCCCCAGGTGCGCAGTTCATCGATCAACTTCAGCGCGTCCGAATCATAGGTAATGCCGAAATCCGCCCGGATTTTTTTGCGTTCGATGTCGCCGGCGTAAATACAGAGCAGGATATCGGCCTGATCCTTCAGTTCCTTGATCAACCGCATCTTCACGTTCGGATCATAACCGGGTAATACGCGGGCTGCGTGATAGTCATAGAGCAGTTTGCCGCCGAATTCGAGATAGAGCTTGTTATCGAACCGCCTGACCCGATCAATGATCGCCGCGGTCTGTTCTGAAATGTAGCGCTCATTGTCGAAGCCCGTCTTCTGTATCATGTCGGTTTCCTTGGAGGGGATTTTGTATGTTCTCCGGCAGAAGGTAAACTTGTGGTTGTGTGTCGGAATGATCGTACGTATAGCATGGCAGAAGGATGGTTTACAAGAAATTAGGGAGACCATGCCGTAAAAGACGGCAGATTCATTTGAAAGGTTGTCCTTGACTTATCGTGGTGAATCATTTTAGCCTTTTAAAGAAAGGAGATTTTCGTACCCATGGGTAATCTGATTTTTTGGCGCAAGGAAACAGGTCAGGCATTACTGGAAGCGCCACGGGAAGGGAAACCGGCTTTCCTCCATTTCTTTAATCCCGGCTGATTTTACAGTCAGCAGATGGATACGGTTTCGTATTCCCGTAATGATGTGGTTCAAATCCTCAATGAAAAGCTTGTGTCTTCGCGGATTAACCCAGAGACACCCTATCTTTTTAAGACCTATGCCATTCAGGTCACGCCCGTTCAATTGATCATCGGTAATGACGGTTTTGAGCGTCAGCGATCCACGGGTTATTTAAGCGGTCTGGAACTCATGGCCTTCCTGCTTCTGGGATTGGGGAAATATTATTTTGACAATGGACGCCTGGATGAAGCGCTGGCAATGGTCGACAGACTCATTCAGGATTACGGTGAAAGCCGCTTAACTCCAGAGGCCATGTTCCACCACGGTTTCTTCCTTTTCAAGAAGACCCTGGATCATCGGTACTTGAAAAAGGCCTATGAGGTCATGGAACCCCGGTATCCTGACAGCAACTGGACCCGGAGCGCCAGAATGGTTGCTTTGTACCACTATGCACCCTCCGTCTGGGAGTGGACCCAGAAAAAGGACAACATCAATAACGCCAAGTTTGGCGTCATTTTAACATCCCTGAAGGATGAGAAATGACATCGGCAGATGTAGCAAGAGTCGGATTTCTATGACCAATGCCGACGAAATCGGACTGATCGTTGATTGGCTCTATGAGGATAAGAACTCGTACTGACGGACGTAAACTTAAACGTAAACGAGCTTCATAATTCTATACCCTAATATTAAAACCTTGGCCGAAGAGGTAATGTTTGCGATTTGACCGCCGCCTTTTTCTGCATTTTGACTGGACTTTATTGACCCTGGTTGCTCTCATTCTGGCCATCGGTCTGGTCAATCTGTACAGCGCAGGTTTCAACTTCAGCCGCGAGACCTCTCTGTGTTTACGCCAGGCCCGCTGGATCGCAATCGGTCTGATCGGCATGATCGTAGCCTTCAGCATCGATTATCGCGCCATTATCCGCCACGCATACGTCATCTATGGCGTATCTGTATTCCTTCTGTTGGTGGTTTCCTTTTATGGATATACCACCCATGGTTCCCAGCGCTGGATTAACTTCCTGGGATTTTCTTTTCAGCCGTCGGAATTGATGAAACTGGTTATCATTTTTACGCTTGCCAAGTACTTCGATGATCACAAAGTCAACCGGTCTTACCTTCTTAAAGATCTGATGATTCCCTTTGGCCTGGTTCTGCTGCCGTTTGTGCTGATTCTCCGCCAGCCTGATCTGGGAACGGCGCTCATGCTCTTAATCATATTCATGTCCATGACCCTTTTTGTTGGAATTAACTGGAAGTCCTTCAGCATTGCGGCTGCGACCGGACTGATTCTGGTGCCCGTTGCCTGGTATTTCTTGAAAGATTATCAAAAAGAAAGGATCATGACTTTTTTTTCACCGGAAAGGGATCCATTGGGTTCCGGCTATCATATCATCCAGTCCATGATCGCGATCGGGTCGGGAGGTTTTTTCGGTAAGGGGTTTCTTAAGGGGACTCAAACGCAGCTCAAGTTTTTGCCGGAGCAGCAGACCGATTTCGTCTTTTCCGTTTATGCCGAAGAGTGGGGATTCTTTGGGGCGCTCATTCTTATTTCATTGTTTTTAATGCTGATTCTCTGGGGACTCAAAATTGCATTTCATTCACGTGACTATCTGGGTACCCTTGTGGCTTTCGGTATTTCCATGCTGGTTTTCTGGGGTGTTCTCATCAATATAGGTATGGTTTTGGGGATCCTGCCTGTTGTTGGTATTCCCCTGCCTTTTAT
>CAZTYA010000013.1:0-14518 GCA_964617255.1 uncultured Syntrophales bacterium | reverse complement strand
CGGGGTTCAAGTCCCCGTGGGACTACCAGTAATGAGATTAGGGGGTTACATTATTACATGTAACCCCCTTTTCGTTTCTTAGAATCTACTATCCACCCCTATTTCCAATCTATGGAGAAAATGGCTTAACGAATGTATTGATTTGGTCACAATCCCTGCGTAAATCAGGAGGTATATCAAAATTTTTGTCATGATAGAGGATGGGAGTTTTTCCAGATTTTTTTAAGAGCGAGCGAAGCAAAGATATACCCCGCAGAAAAATCAGTGAGAATTTTGCAAGAGGCATTCAGGATAAATAAGGAGATGAATTTGTTTTGATGACTTGCCTCCTGAAATAGATCCGAGTATAGAGTTAGGCGCTGACTTAATCTTCACAAAGATGATCTGAATTTGTGATAATTTTTTTGAGTTAGATTCAGGATCCTCCACCATGAGAAAAGTCAAACAAACGAAGTCATCGGAAACCCTCGGCGGCACGAATGGACGAACCATTGCGCTTGTTCCCGGAGACATTGCAACAGAGCAGGACTTGATGAAGTTGATGCTCTTGATGTTTCATGAACCTGAAATCGCTGTGGAATATTTCTCGCTGTATTCAGAACCGTTCGTTCCACCGTTGAAGGCTGCCATTGACCGGGGAGACATGTTTTTGCTCAAATCGGAAAATCACTACTACAAAGATCACCGGGAAAATCGCACCTATGTCTTTGTTTCACCATTAATGCCCGAAACCAAAACCTTTCCGAAATGGAAGCGGGAACTGGTTGAAAAATCGCCCACCTTCGTCAAAAGCACCCTTTCCCTTTCAGACAGGAAAAAGAAAGAATTTGCGGTATGGCTTGAAATAGAAACGGCAGATGTAACCCATAAGGCACAGCAAGTGGCAGAATTCACATACGATATCTTCTTAAGCTACAGCAAAAAGGACCGGGCCGTAGCTTCTGTAATCGGCGATAAGCTCCAAGAGGTGAAAGCACGGGTTTTTACGGCGCCTCAGTCCGGAACAGCAGGCGCTGCTTTTACTGAAGCGTTAAAGCGGTCTCTCCTTGGATCTCACGAAATGTGGATCATCTTATCTCCCAACAGCCTGAACAGTGAATGGGTCCCAGCACTGTTGGGTGCCGCCTGGGTTCTCGGCAAGAAATTGGTTTTCCTTTTGCATTGTTGCGATGCACCACAGATCCCGACGAAGCTTCGTGATTTACGCTGTGTTGACGTCTCAAGGGTGGAAGAATTGATCAAAGAACGCGTGAATCCGATCGAAGCCCGATAACGACTCAACCCCTGATATCCTCAGGTTGGATCGGTTTGAACAATGAGCCGCGATGTCGATTCTTGGGCACTGGAAATAGAGTGTGAGTATTCGACGTCAATCAGGTCATTTCCGGCATATCCGAACGCCGAAAACATAACCGGTAAGGAGCGGCAAAACCGTCCCAAATGCGGTCGCCCAGACAATTTCACCAACCGGCACACCGAATAAAAACCAGCCCCATCATCCGCACAAGTTCCACGTCAAAAGGAAATCCGGCAACAGGCAAAATATGATCACACAAACCGCAAACCACGTTATAGAGAAGGCAATCGATCCTGTCAGTGCAAGGGGCCAGTTTCCCGGCTTAAGATAAACAAGAAAAGCTGCGAGGATTATGCAGATTAAAATCAAGGCGGTCATGGGATTGATAAGGTGCTTTGTATTTTAGTTAAATTTCATCTTGATTTTATCAAATCCCTGGGGCACAATGAGGCCATCAAAGCGGTTCCGTCAAGTTCAAGTTATGGATTTCGGCCCGGTCATTTATCGGTCTTTCGAGGAATAAAGATATTTTTTGCTCTCTTCGGCTTAATGAGTGTTGGCTTGATTTCGGGCTTAAAATCCGTTGCAGTAAAATAAGCGGCGGTGGCGCAAAGCCCGCCGCAACGCGCAAGCAAATATTCGTAATTTGAATCAAGGTGTTGATTTTTATAAACCCCACTACCATTCAGCGAAGGAGGATTCTATGGACAGCATCATCTTGGACGCGGCAACGGTTCTGAAGAGGAAGGGCGGAAAACTCTACAAGGTGCAGTTGGGAGAAATTCTCAAGGACTGTGTCAGCCTGATGAACAGAAAAAAGATCGGCATCCTCGTCGTCCTTGATGACAGCGGCAAGCTGGCAGGAGTGATTTCCGAACGCGATATTATGCGTCTGGTGGAGAACCAGGACAGCGACCTCTGGAACAAGCCTGTGAAGGACGTCATGACGCCCCGCGATAAACTCTATACCGTCCAGACGGACACGCATCTGGACGACGTCATGGGCCTGATGACGGAAAAACGCATCCGCCATCTCCCTGTCATGGACAAAGACAACTTGTTGGGGATTGTTTCCATCGGCGACGTGGTCAAGAACCTTTTCGATGAAGCGGCCTTTACCACGGAACAGTTAAAAAACTACATTCAGGGCTATTGATTTCCTGCTGTCGTTCCTGTCTGGCGGCCGGCGTTTTGCCGGCCGTTTTTTTGAGCAACTCTCTCGGGGAGAGCACCCTTCCTTCCTGTCAGCCGCCCCACTCCGCAAACGCCGCCTGCGCGTTGAGGACAAACGTACGAACGAGACCATAATCTTTCCTCCCGTCACGACCCTCGACGCCGGTATGACAATCGACCCCCCAGGGGCGTACCGCATGAATTGCGGAAGCGACATTATCCGGGTTCAAGCCGCCGGCCAAGATGACGGGGTTCCGCGCATGGGCAACCAGAGCCCGGCTGATTTCCCAATCATGGGTTTTACCGGTGGCCCCGGATGCACCCGTCAGCGGATCGTAGGTATCGGTTATAAAGGCATCGACCCAAGGCGTCCAGCTTTCAACAGCGGCAAATAACGCCTCCCGATTTTCCGGTTTAACAATAAGGCTCTTGATGACGGTCAAATCCGGGCTTGTTTCTCTTAATTGAGACAATTCGCGGATGGGAATGTCCCCGTGGATCTGGATAATCGACGCCCCCACCCGTCGCCACAGGTCGGCAAGATCCGCAGCGCGGTCAAGGTAGGTAATGACGGTTTTTTCAATGTGCCGGGGCAAAGACGCGCAAATTTCCCGGGCCTCATCTGCCGTACAGTCTTCCTCGTGCACATCAAGGCCCAGGGGAAAGCCCAATTGCCGCACCCCGGCCCGCAGGCAGCAATTTGCCTCATTCAGATCATGAATTCCCGCAATCTGGATTCTTTCCATCACTTCACCACAGCCAACGCGTCAGGAATAAAAAGGGCCTGCTTGCCCTTTCCGGTCTATTAAGGCTGCAGAAGCTTAAAACCCGTCGCCTCGTCCAGTTGCCGACTTGCACACGTATCGGTCAGTTCGATGAGAATCACTTCGAGGACATGCCACACCTTAACGCCGGTCCGGACACAGCCTGTCACGGTCTGCGTCTTCCGGCCAAAAGCGCCGTGCATATGGAGAACCGGTTTTCCTGTATCATCAGAAAACAGGGTTCCCACACCGGCCACCTCGTACACATTATCCAGGATGTGCTCCAGGGGAACAATCGGTTTCGTTCGGCCTTCGGCCGGACCGACGACGAGCGTGCTGCCCGTGTCGGCACCGCCCACGGCCAAGAGTGCCGCAGCCCGGATACCATTTTCTGCGGCCAATTTTTCAATTTCTTCGTGTAAAATATCACCGTCCTCAAGACGGATAACAAAAACACGACCTTGTTTTGCCTGGGAGTACTTCACCGTCCACACCTCTTCTGTTGATAATGATTTTTCCGGCCTGTGTAACACCTTGTTTCTGATTATTCCAGCAGAAGATACTTATCCCGGCATGATTGTTTAAGTTCCGCATGTATTTTGCCGATAAGGTATAATCGTTGCAAAGGATAATTAGGTTACTCAAGTTCAGAATACCAGACAGGGGGAAGTCATTTTCAATTAACTAACCGGAGGTAAGTTGAATGAAGAAGAGGACGTTGAGATTTAAGCTCATCGCAGGCGGCTGTTTGATCGTTCTGGTGCCCCTGGTGATCTTGGGAATGCTGATCGGATTAAAAGCATCAAATGCCCTGGAGGAAGAAGCGGGTAAACAGATGCTTAACCTGGCGCAAGCGAATGCGCAAATGGTCGAAATGACTCTCTCTTCAGAGACACAGGCGGCGGCACAGATCGCCGCCGGCCCCGACATTGCGACCACCGTATCCGCAGCCGTCCAAAACGGCCTCGCCGATGGGGATGTTGCCGCCCTGGGAGCGCTCCTGAGCACCATCCGGGAAAGGCGGGGCGCCGATTACGACGCCCTGGTAATTACCGATAAGGATGGTCAGGTGATCGCCGACAGTCAAAACGGCGCCTATAAGGGAACCGCTTTGGGAAACAGCTACAGTTTTCATGACGCCGCCGCGGGAAAGTCGGTGATCGGAGAGGCCGTCCATGCGAAGGGATCGGGGAATCCTGTCCTGTCGATCATGGCGCCGGTCAAGACCTCCGTTGGAGAAACGCTGGGCGTCCTTACCGTTTACCTGTCATTGGACCGTCTTAATCGGGCCATGACCAGCAAGCTCGGCGAAACGGGTTATGGCTTCGCCCTGGACCGCTCAGGCGTCACGGTCCTGCACCCGGACCCGAAAAAGATCCTGGCGGTGAACTTCTACCAATTGCCGGGAATGGAAGGGATTGTCGAAGGAATGAAAGCAAAGCGCACCGGCGTCGAAAAATATATTTTCTCCGGAGCCAAGAAAATGGCCGGTTACGCCCCCGTCGCTTCGAGCGGTTGGTCTATCGGTATCACCCAGAACCTGGATGAACTTTCGGCCTCCGCCCGCGCCATCCGGGCTTTTATTTTCGTTGCGGCTTTCATTTTTTCCCTCATCGGCGTCGGCTGCATTTTTCTTCTCAGCCGTCCCCTGATTCTACCCATTAAATATGCGGCCGATCAGGTCACGGCAGCGGCGGATATTGTTTCTTCCTCCTCCGGCCAACTGTCTTCCGCAAGCCAGGGCCTGGCGGAAGGGGTTTCGGAACAGGCAGCCTCCCTGGAAGAAACCTCATCCTCCCTGGAGGAAATTTCCTCGATCGCCAAACAGACAGCGGACAATTCCGTCCGGGCGGGAGACCTCATGCGACAGGCTCAAGGCGCCGCCCAGAAAGTGATTCAGTGCCTGGGGGGATTAACGGCTTCCATGCAGGATGTTTCCGCATCGAGTGAACAGACTTCAAAAATCGTTAAGAATATCGACGAGATTGCCTTCCAGACCAATCTGCTGGCCCTGAATGCCGCCGTCGAAGCCGCCCGGGCCGGAGAAGCCGGAGCAGGGTTTGCCGTAGTGGCTGAAGAAGTCCGCAACCTTGCCCTGCGGGCTGCGGAATCGGCCCAGAGTACTGCCGGACTGATTGAAGACACGGTTCAAAAAATCAAACAGGGCGTGGAACTGGTCCAGAAAACCAATGAAGCCTTTGCTGAACTGGGGAAATACCGCGTCGGTGTGACCGATTTGATCGATCAGATCACGGTGGCCGCCAGGGAACAGGCGGAAGGGGTCGAACAGGTCAACCGGGCGGTTGCGGAAATGGACAAGGTTACCCAGCAGACGGCCGCCACGGCAGAGGAATCCGCATCGACGGCATCGGAATTGAATGCCCAGGCGGAGGAACTGACCCGAGCCTCCGAAAGCCTGCTGGCCATCGTCGAAGGCGGCGACGTTGACACCGTCGGAAACGGCCCTCTGGTTCGCCCAGGCGGGCATGATCGCCCGGCCCTGCCGCCTGTGAGGAAAGGTTCCCCCGGACATCACAAAAAACCTCTCCATAGAGCCATCCAAGCAAGAACCAGCGCAAAGCTGATCGGCATGAAGGGGGCCTTTTAACCTCTTTTCAAGAGCTATCCGGTCTCTGAGATCCCGGCAATCCGGGATTCTCAGGGACCATGCCCTGCCGCAAAGACCCATCCGGGAAACGGCCCGTGGAAATGATGACGCACCCTTCCGTACTTACCGAGGTCAGCAAAATCTACAGATTGGCCACCCGGTTGCGCCCTGAAGTCTTGGCCCGCCGGCGCTTTGCGTTCAGATCGATACCCAGGACGGCCATGACCTGACCGGTTTTCAAGTCCCACAGAGGAGCGAGTCCCGTCACCCACACCCCCCAGCGGTCACGGAAAGGGCCTTCTATAAACGGTTTACCATGGGAAAAGATCAGGTGTAATTCCGGAGAAGCTTCCCGGTAAACTTCACCGGGCGGCGAATAATCTTTCGATTCGGGCGGCTCCGCATCGGCCAGAAAAATGACCCGGCCGGTCCTTTCACCCATCAATTACACGAAACGGGTATCCGGATTGGACCAATGAATTTTCTGCAATTGCCCGCGCACCTGGCTGAATACCTTTGTCCCGACATCCGACGGATTCCCCTGAAGTTTTCGGACAATATCCGTGTCGAAGGACGCGGCGGCAATACCCGCCAGATGCTGCAATGTCTCCCTCTCGTGGCTTTCGGCATAATGAGAAACATAATTGGTCACCATGACACCACCCACCACGATCAGGACAAAAAGGGTCAGGCACACCCAGAAGAGGGGTTGTTTGCGGAAGGCTTCAGGAAAGGTCATCTCATCACGCCGTCACAGAAAGAGTTGATGAAACGCATCAAGTAAAGCTCTGAAAATCCGGAACGGTCATCAAATAAAAGGGGGGACGATCATCATGATCTCCCCCCAAGTATTCCTCTGCAATTTAAAAAATGCGCCCGAAACAATACGGATTAGTTGGCCTGCGACATGATTTTGCCCAACGTCCCGTCTTTCTTCATATCTCCCAGGGCCTTGGAAAAAGCTTCTGCAGCGCCCTTGCCATCCGGGCTGTTTTTGAAGGCAAAGTAAACCGCCTGCCGGGAAAGGGGCTTGCCGGCATCATACGTTACGGAAGTCTCGCCGCTTTTCTTCAACGCCTCAAGGCCGCTCTTTTCCTCGACAACAAATGCATCAATTCTGCCGGCCGCCAGCTTTTTCATATTCGTTACGTCGTCATCGGCGGGGTCAAAAATGATCTTTTTGTTCGACATCAATTCGCCTGCATAGGGATAACCACGGGTAATGCCGACTTTCTTACCCTCAAGATCCTTGATGGTCTTTAAATTGGTCGCGCCTTTTTTGAAGAACGCGAAATCCACTTTGGTGTAAATAGGAGACGATTTGGCCGCTGCACCGGAAATCAGAACATCCAGCGCCGGGAAGAAGCCGTCGATTTTACCCTGGCTAAAACTTTCCACCGTTCGGGGGGGAGGCGCAATTTCAAGATTGAGGGTGTAACCGGCACGTTTTGCCACTTCCTTCACCAGATCAACAAAGACACCCTTATCCTTGCTCTCCACCATTTTGGGGATCGGATAACTTCCCATTTTAAGCGATGCCGCCATTAACGGGGACGCACTAACCATGAATGCAATTGCCACCAATACCACTACCAGTTTCTTCATGCTTGACCTCCTTTTTGCTCATTTTTTGGTTGACTCGTAAAACACCCCCTGCCGAACGCTACCCCCGTTGGGACAAGGCATCGTCAATTTCCATCTTGAAACGCGATTCCTTATCGCGGCGCTCGAATTTTAACCGGTCTTGACACGCACTTCAAGCGAAAGATCATTGAATCTTGTCGCATGGATAAGTCATGACCATGTTGCTTATCATTTTTTCCCGAACGACCGGGACGGTCCCGGCAGAGAAAGGGCCGCGCCGCTGTAAGAAACCGGACCGTATTCCTCTTCCTCTTCATCAGCCCCTTGATAGGACATGGCGTTTGCCAGGGACTCCGACGACTCCTTACTCCCCTGAATGACCCCTTCCAGGGCTTCCACATAGACCTTCATTTGTTCCGCCTGACTGGAAAGCTCCTGCGAGGACGAGGCAAATTCCTCCGCATTGGCCGCGTTCTGCTGGACGACCTTGTCCATCTCGGCCACGGCGATGTTCACATGCTCCACCCCCTGGGCCTGTTCCCGGGAGCTGGCAGAAATCTCACTGACCAGTTTACCGACTTCGGAGGCTCTGTCCGCTACCATGGCAAAGGCTTTATCGGTCGATTCAACCAAGCCGCCACCCTCCTTAACCTTGACCACGATCCCTTCGATCAGGTGCGAGGTGTTTCTCGCCGCATCGGCAGCCCGCATGGCCAGATTCCGGACCTCGTCGGCCACGACGGAGAATCCGGCGCCCGCCTCCCCCGCCCGGGCGGCCTCCACCGCCGCATTCAGAGCCAGCAGATTGGTCTGAAATGCAATTTCATCAATGGTTTTGATAATCTTGGATGTTTCCTGGCTGGCATTTGATATTTCCTGCATGGCTACGGTAAGGCGCGACATCGATTCATTCGCCTTGGCCACGATCTGATTGGCGTCTTTCATGAGGCTGTCGGCATGAGAGGCGTTGTCCGCGTTCTGCTTGGTGATGGACGACATCTCTTCCAGGGAGGAAGAGGTTTCTTCAATGGACGCGGCCTGCTCCGAAGCGCCTTCCGCCAGGGACTGGCCGGAAGAGGTAATATGATCAGCGGCCACGGAAACCTGCATCGCCGCTGCATCCAGTCCGACGATGACCCTGTTGATGGGACGGATGAGAAGCATCCGGAGGCTGAAGAAGAGAACAACGATCAGGGAAATATTGATCACGGCGGCCACGATGATCGTATAAATCACCGAGCGCATCAGCTCCGCCCGCATGAACTCGTCCGTCACATAGAGTTCGACGACGCCGAGCTTACTTGCGTCTTTAGAGACTTCCTTCTTCCGGACGATGTACTCCCCCTTGATGTCGGCCTTGGAATCGACGACGTTCCAGTTGCTGTCCCGCTGCACCCCCAGGGTGATGGCTTTCCCCTCCGCATCACGGACCAGCAAGCCATAGGCGCTCTTTGTGGACATTTCGGACATCACCACTTCCTTGGCCTGGATATTGTCCATATTCCAGAGCGGCCCCGCAATGTTCTTGGCCACACGCTCGATGATGATATCGGCTTCCTTATTCAGGTCTCCTTCAAGACTGCTTTTGACGGAGAAATAATTGAAAATCATGTAGCCCAGCAGGACGATCGAGATCAGACACACCAGGGGCAAACTTAATTTCACCTCAATTCCCTTAAAAAATCCTGACGAGTTAAATCTTCGCACGACAAGCACTCCTTTCATTTTTGGTTTGAGAGACCGTTGGAAAGAAAAAGTGATCGTTGTTGATATCTCTCATGAACGCAATGACATCTGTTTTCACGTTTATCGGCATTTCTTTCAATCGACTTTAATTATTTTTATTTTGAGAAACATGCCTTTTTTGATAAAAATCGCCCTTTTAGCAATCGATATATCGGTTACGATGTTTTGTCCCTGCCTGCGACAAAACAAAGCAAGAAAATATTGTGAACCGGCAAGATATTGTTGCCCATTCTTAAGCATTTATTGTACCATCCAGCCTGTCGCTAAAATGTATCTTATCCGCCCCTGAGAGGAGGATCGACCGCACCGCCCTGCCCGGACGGCGCAAGGCCGATGCATGGTTAATATATTGCATTCACAAGACAAATAATGATCTGCCTGTTTTATAATAACCATGAGGGACGAAAAGATCGGTGGATGGGACATGCGGCCTTTTGATTCTTTCCGGGAGATCAAACACGGAGCCGACTTGTTTTCTTGAAAAACAAGATTTGTCTTGCCAGACAAGACCGTATAAAATGGACCACGAAGAAAGAGGAGATCATATGGGACTGATCAAACTGCTCATCAACGACCCAATAACTTTTGTCCTGCTGGCGATTCCGTTGCTATATTCCGTAATCGTTCACGAACTGGCCCACGGCTGGGTGGCGCTCATCATGGGGGACAACACCGCCAAACGCCTGGGCCGCCTGACCCTGAACCCCCTGAAACATCTCGACCCGCTGGGAACCCTGATGCTTTTCATCGTCGGATTCGGTTGGGCGAAACCCGTTCCGGTCAACCTCCAAAACATCCAGAACCGCCGGACGGGATTTGTCCTGGTTTCCGCCGCCGGCATCGTGGCCAACACGATTTTTGCCTTTGTGGCCATTTTAGCGATGCAGCTTCTGGCGCCGCAGCCGCAGGGACCGACAGCGACTTTCCTGTACTACCTGGCCCAGATCAACATTATTCTGGCGGCCTTCAACCTGATTCCAATCCCGCCGCTGGACGGATCAAAAATTGTCATGGGGTTTCTGCCCGACAATATCCGCTACCTGTTCCATCGTCTGGAACCTTACGGCTTCTTCGTCATCATTATTCTGCTGTTTCTGGGGGTCTTAAATCCAGTTATCGCCTTTTTCCGCTGGATGATCCTCAGCATCATCGGTCTGTTTCTCTGATGTTATGACGCCGTCCGTTCAATATCCATCCCCGTCATTCCGGCGAAGAGACCGTATCGCAATGTCATTCTGATTGAAACGAAGAATCTAATAATAACGGCATTTTGAGCGGAAGAGATCCTTCGGCTTACGCCTCAGGATGACCTCGAACGTCAATCGGGTATCAAGACACAGTCTCGAAAGCCGGAATCCATTCCCGGCATGCGACACCCTGCTAATAGATCTCGGGTCGGGTCCGGGACGACGTCTTAAATCGATGTCATTTCGAGGAGCATAAGCGACGAGAAATCTTGAGACTGAGGCGGAAAAGATTTCTCACATGCGTTCAAAATGACACAACGTTGACGTCATACCGGCGAAAGCCGGTAAACCGATAAAAAAACGCCCCCGACAAACTTTATCGGGGGCGAATATCCTTATTATTATATGTTTATTGCGTCGGCAATCTTACTTCAACGCCTCCGGACAGGGAAGTGCCACATTCACAGGATTAACATATTTTTTCAATAAGTTATCCGTATTGTTCACCCCCAGTTTCGTAAAGAGAAAGGCGAACTGGCCTTCCAACTCCGCCATGATGGCCTGCATCCGATCGCCAGGCAACGTCCAGAGATCCTGCTTGAAGGGACCGAAACCCTTCTTGCGCGTTTTGTAAAGGAACTGTTCTTCCGTGTCGGTGTCCTTCTTTTCGTCGGCGTGCTTTTCCCTGAGGAGTCCGTAGATTTTTTCCTTCAAGTCGGAAGGAAAGGCCCTGCTCTCATAGATGATATTCTGAAATCCCGTCGCCAGATGCACCTCCGCCGTCCCCCGGGCGGGGAACTGATCGAACGCCTCATCCGGCAGGGTGGAAGCCCCGTGCTGGACCGCTCCGGAAAGTCCATATTCAACACGGGCCGTCTCGGATAGTTTCTCCAGGGTGTCGAAATCGATTTTGACCTTGGCGATCGTGCCGTCCGGCAGGGGAACCCCCCCGTGGGTGGTCCCGGTTTGAACACTGATCTTGCTGATACCCTTCAGGTCTTCGCCGTTTTTCTCCAGTTCTTCACGGTACCCGTCCATGAAGGCCCGGAGTTCTTCGACTGTACTGTTCTTACCGCCCACTTCCCCGATCTCGCCGCCCACGGAAACTGTAACCCCCTCCGGTTCAAGGTCCCGGATCATGGTGGTCAGCTCCGCCGCGAGTGAATAATTCAGGCGCTGCTGTTCCTTGATGGTCGGCTGGGAAAGATCGACCAGGGTCGAGGAATCAATGTCGATATTGTAAAATCCCGCATCCAGGGCTTCCCAGATGAGGTCCTTCACCGCCCGTGTTTCCTTCTCGGCGTCCTGGGCAAATTTTTTGGCGTTGATTTGAAAATGATCCCCCTGGATGAAAAGAGGACCCCGATAACCGACCTTGATCGCCGCGGCAATGACGCCGCTGGTATATTCCGCCGGCCGCTGCATGGTGTAGTCGATTTCCGACCGGGCGATTTCGAAAATGACGGGACCGACCTGACCCTTCATCGCCGCCCGCAGGATCGCCTGGGCCGTCTCGTAAGTCAGGGTGCGAATATTGATGGCGGGAACCGTAAAACCCTTGATCTCTTTTCGCCCCATGGCCTCATAGAAAGACTGGATCGATGCCGGATAGGCGCCCAGGGCCGCGCCGCACTGGCGGATGAGCCACTGGCAGACAAGGCAAACATCGGAATCGGCGCTGAGTACGGCGGAAAATATGAGGTCGTCAATGAGGCCGGATCGCAATTTCCGCTCGTCGAGAATTTCGACGCGATCACCGCTGATTTTCAATATCCCCGCAAACGCCGCCTTAACCTGCCCTACTGTTTCCAATACCGCCACGTCCCGAACCGTCCTTTCTGTTCTGTTTATTTCATCTTCAGTAAATCACATCCGACTTCAGATAGTCGTTTACCTTGTCCACCTCGAATCGACTGCCGATATACACCGGCGAGCGCTGACCCAACTCCGTCACGGGCACCGCGAGGATGTCCCGGTGACCGTCGGTCGCCCGGCCTCCGGCCTGCTCAATGATGAACGCCATGGGTTGGAGTTCAAACAGGAGCCGGAGTTTTCCCCTGGGGCTGTCCTTCAGCGCCGGGTAAGTAA
This sequence comes from uncultured Syntrophales bacterium, assembly GCA_964617255.1. Taxonomy (GTDB): domain Bacteria; phylum Desulfobacterota; class Syntrophia; order Syntrophales; family JAAYKM01; genus JAAYKM01. Next base: position 2,071 of record CAZTYA010000013.1, on the reverse strand, counting down.
AGACGCCGCCCTTCTTGATCAGCACCTGGTTGATATCGGGAACAAAGCCGCCGCTGTAGCGGAGCTTGTACCCCGTTTCCTCCAGGGATTCGATATACCGGAGATGCTCCGGCGTCCATTCGCTGCGCAGTCCGCCGGGGCTGTAGATCGACCCCTTTTCCTTGAGTCTGATGTTGTCCTCGGACAGGACATACTCCCCTTCCCGGTTCAGAACAAACTCATGGGTGCCCTTTCCGGCGGAATAGACCATCGTGATCAGGGGTCCGTAGGTGATGTACATGGCGGCCAGCATGGTGTTGCGCCCGATGTCGAATACGGAATCCTTGTGAATCCCGATGATGGTCCCCATGGAGAGGTTCGTTTCGACCAGGGATGATCCGTCCAGAGGGTCGGCGGTGACGATGAATTTCTCATGCCCCTTGCCGATCCGCATGACGCTGTCCTGCTCTTCCGAAGCATAGTCCAGAACAAATCCCGAATGCTCGAGCTGGTTTTTCAGGATTTCGTCGGCGCCGCGATCGAGGGTCAATTGATCCTCGCCGTAGATATTCTTGAATCCGGCCAGTTTCCGGTTGGCCTCGTAGATTTTCGCCGAAATATATTTCCCCATCACGCCGATCTGCCAGATCAGACGGCGCAGTTCCTGATCGACCCCGGCCAACCACATGTGGCGCCTGAGATCAATGGAAAACTTTGTGTAATCGTTGATTCCGCCGCTCATAACCCTACCCTTTCCCGAAAGTAGCCATTTCTAACAATAAATCCCTGTTTTGACAAGTGTATTTTTCCGGATTTGTGCACGGGATCCGGCATAATCCTTTGATTTGACTTGTATTTATACCATTCACGCTCTCGTCGGGCCCATTTCCCGTGCCGCCTGCCGCCTTAGAGCTGCTCGACCGTATAACCCTGCGCGCGCAGCAGGTTGACCAGTCCGTCCTGTCCCAGGAGATGACCCGCCCCGACGACGACGAAGCAGGTTTTTCGCTGACCCAGGAAAAGCTCGATCTGGGAGAGCCAGTTGCGGTTGCGCCGGACGAGAAATTTCTGGTAGAGACTCGGGTAATCCACAAAACTCTTCAGAAGCATCCGTTCCAGATTGCCGACATCGCCGTTGGTCCAGGATTGGAGCATCTCGCCCATTTCCGATTCCATCGTATCGAAATCATTCAAAGTCTGTTCAACAAGCAGGTCCTGCTCCCGCAGGGAAAGGCCGCTGAAAATACCGATCTGGTATTGCAGTGTCTCCAGGCCGAAGGTTCTCTTTCCTGCGTTCCGGGCCTTGGCGTAGAAGTAGCGGTCAACGCCTTTGTTGGGATCAAATCCCAACTGGTTCAGCTTCAGCCCTATGAGGGTCATGGCCACGCTCCAGGGCTTGAAATTATCCAGCATCTTGACATTGAGGCCGAACTGCTCCGTTTTTTCCGCAAGACTGCGGTACGTGGCCGGGCTGAGGCTCTTTTCAAGGGTGTTGCCGTCGGTGAATACCGACTGAGAGAGCATCATGGCCTGTGTGTCGGGCGAGTCCATCGTGGCCATATCGACTTCGAAGACCACATTCGAGGAGGCGGCAAAGGCCCGCTCAATCGTATCTTTCAGAGGGTAGCTCGCTTCCCGCATAAAGTGGATGGACCCCAGCAGATACATCGTGCTGCCGGGCGCCGTGACCCGAAACAGGCAGGACTTTCCAGCCGTTCCCCGGGCCTGCGGGGTGGAGTAGCACAAAAGTATCAGGAAAACAGCGGCAAGGCAAAACGCGGTTCTTTTCATACTGTCGGCAATCATGATCTGTCTCCTTTCATGGCTGCGCAGTTTACAGGTTTTTTCCGGAAACGGCAAAGCGATTTTGGAAGGAGAAGAAAGGATGTTTGCTGCGTGTTTTCACGAAACTGAAAACGGACGCGGCGTCATCCCGGATTTGGAGACGGATTGAAATGCCCAAAAACAAGATTAGCGATCGACATACAAGCGAAGAAACTGTGTCGCAATTGGTATTTTTGTCATTTCGACCGCAGGGAGAAATCTCTAAGCTAAGTTATTTCAACACATTAAGATTTCTCGCATTCGTTCG
>CAZTYA010000012.1:0-15264 GCA_964617255.1 uncultured Syntrophales bacterium | reverse complement strand
AAAAGACAGAGATCCTTCGGCTACCGCTTCAGGATGACATTGCGACACAGTTTCCAAATCCGGTATGACGATTATTATGTTTATTTGCCGGAGTAATATCCTAAGATCGGTTCGAATTTAAGGAATAAACGAAGGCGAGGATCTCCGCCACGGCACGGTAAACTTCAACGGGGATCTGCTCGTCAATATCCAGACGGCTCAGAATCTCGACCAGGCCGGGATCGTTTTTGACGGGAATACCATGCTTTTTGGCCAGTTCAATAATCTTATCGGCCACATAGCCCTTACCCTTGGCGGTGACTCGGGGGGCGGCATCTTTTTCCGGATCGTATTGAATCGCGGCGGCGACGGTTCTTTTATGTTTTGGTTTCATGAGACGATTCCTCGAAAAGCCGCAAGAGGTTCGATCTTTCCCGTCAGGCGAAAAAATTGATAACGTCGCCTTCATACCAGGCTGAATTCCGGACATAATCATGCTTGGTTAAAGTGATATCATCGCGGATATCACAGGTCATCCGCATCACCCGGAATCCCAGCGAATCGAGATTTTCCCTTAATTCTTCAAGACCTGACGAGACAAGCCCCACCGTGTCAACCCTTTGGCACGACAGATCGGCCGTCAGTTCCTGTCCCCTGATGCCAACGTCGATCATCATCTCTCCCAGCACGTCTAGATTGAGGAAAAACACCACGCGGAAAGGCGCACCCGCTTCCCTGCCTTCCTCGCCGCGGCTTCCGTCGAATTCGATAAAGATATCCTGCATCGTCGGCCCCTGGGAGAAAGCAAAGGGAATCTGGACCATAAAGCGGTTATCCTGTTCCCGGGACACCACGTTGAGCACCTGCTGGGTTTCCAGGGTCCGGACCGAGCGGTCGGCATATTCGGCCAGCCGCATCAGTTTTGCCGCTTCCGCTTCCGGAATGTCCGGACGGGTATTCAGCCACGTGCGGATTCCCGCGCTCAGGTCGATCAGGGCGCTTTTCAGATTATCCCCCTGCGGTTGAACGTTGAACGCACCGGCTTGATTTTCCGTCAGGGCCTTTCCCAGGTTATGCTCCAGCAAAAAACCCGCACGGGCCATAAAATCCCGGATAAAAAGGGGGTTTTTCATGGTTTCCGTGGAAAAGATCAACGTGCGGATCATCTGGCCCAGGACCTGCGACCGGTCCCTCAGCAGGCCGTGTGACAGGGTTTTCAAACTTTCCGGACTGAACAGGGGCCCGCCGGATTGGAACAGTTCCGTCATGGCCTGGGGTTCGGTGCGGAAGGCTTTCAGGTAACCGGTGATGCGGGCCTGCTCTCCCCCGGCATCCCCTGCAAGCAGACGCAGCAGGATCTGGGGCTGCAGGCTTTGAACTTCGACATTGATCTTCTGACCCACCTGCAGGGGAAGGGTTGTCTCCGCCGTAACCGGGGCGCCTTTCAACATGACGACCACTCTGTTGGCGTCCAGTTTCTGCGCCACCTGCGCTTCCAGGGTCTCCCCCAACTGCAGCGGAGCGGCGGCTTGGGGCGGGGCGCGAAGCGCCTTCAGGTAACCGGCGGCCTGAGTTGCTTCGCCTTCAGCGGTACCCGTAGTCAGTCGCAGAAGAATCTGCGGTTGAAGCGTCTCGACCTGGACGTTGATTTTTTGACCGACCTGGAGGGGAATGGTGGCTTCCGCCGTCACCTGGGCGCCCTTGATCATGACGACCACTTTGTTGCCGTCCAGCTTTTGCGCCACCTGCGCTTCCAGGGTCTCCCCCGGCTGCATCTGGGGAAAGCCCTGTGATTCGTATCTCTGCTGGATGGCCTTGATCAGCAGCTGGGATGCAATACCCGTAATCTGGTTAATCGGCATCAGACCGGCTCATTTCCGGCGCTCAACAGGCCCTTGATCAGGGCGAGTTCTCCTTCCGTCACCCCACATTCCCGGGCAATTTCCCGGTCCGATTTCCCCTGACGGATCAGGCAGGCGGCATCTTTGTATCGCAGGTTCTCTTCCATCCCGCCGGCCCCCCCCCGGGGTTTTTCCTGACTCAGTTTCTTCTCCGCTTCCTCCATCAATGATGCCAGAGCCTTCTCACGGTCGTCGATCTGGCGGATCATATCGCCCAGTGTTTTCCGTCCCCGGTCCATCGCCTCCTGAAAATTCTGAAATTCCTCCCGGGATTCGTCGAGGAGCGCTTTCAATTGCGCCAGGTCGGTCTTGGCCGGGACGGGCATCGGCGGTTCCTTTCGCGACTTGCCGAAACCCTGGAAAAGCAAAAACACTACGGCGATACAGAGGATAGCCTCAACGGCGATTTGGATAATCAGCAGCAACTGGATATTCATTTTAGGCCTTTATGTCGATATGACTGCCCGGGATGGGTTCATCGTCGGGGTTCTCATCGGGCTGCGGCGCTTCAGCCTCTTCCCTGGCATGTCCATCTTTCGTCTCCCGCCTTTTCTCTTCGCGGTCGAAGGTGTCTTTGATGGCATGCGACGCCTCTTTCTGCTCCAGGTCCTTGACTTTTTCTTTCTGCAGCCGCCGCTCTTCCGTCAACTGGAGATTGAAATACCGCTGCTGCATATCCGCGTGCTGCTGCTGTACATTCTGGACCTTTTCCATTTGATGGGACTGCAGGATAGACTGTTGGGCGTCGATTGCTCTGACCATGGCGCTTTTCCCCCTTGCTCCCCCTTATTCATCCGTCTGCCGATAAATGATCATGCGATTTCATGCCGCGTCTCCTATCGATAGGGAATGGCCACCACCACTTCATTGGAATCGGCGTCACGGGAAAAATGAATCTGAGCGCCATGATATTTGAGAAGAAGACATGCATGGGAAAAACCATCCGGAAGAGAAGACGTTGCCGGCAGTTCCGCGTTTTCAGCCAGTTTATCCACAAAACACAAACTCTCCCCGGAAAACGGCAGGCCCGTGTCCCGCAGGCGGACATAAACCATCTGCTCGTCATTGTCCGTGGAAATGAAGAATTCTTTGGTCGATCCGTTTTTCATGGCCATCATGGCACGGCGGATCAGGGCAAAAAAACTCAGGGAGTAATCCGCCAGGGAACCCGTTACATCAGGAAGATCTTCCTTGAACGTCAAGTTCTTTTTGACCTCGTGTTTAAAGGAAAGATAAAAATCGGTAAAACGCATCTCGGCGGTCAGCAATTGTGACAGATTGATCTTCTCCGGCCGGTCCTCCGCAATCCCCTGAAATTTTCTCGCCACATCCCAGAAAAGATCGGAAAACTTATCCGATTCCTGATTGATGGAGCCCACATCCTTCAGAAGTTTTTCATAATCTTCCTTCAATCCGAACGCCACATCGGGATAACGCTCCCGGATCTTGCGCACATGATCGTCGAGGCGACGCTGGAGCAGTTTGGCCCGGCCCATGATCCCATTCAGGGGATTGGCGAAATTGTGAAGAATTCCGGGCATGAGTTCGTCATACATCGTCTCCAGGAACTGCTCCAGCAAGGCATTGTAATATTCCGCTCTCTCCATGGTTGCTCTCCTCACGATATTTCAACAACCGGTGATCCGGTCATCCGATCACGTTTAAATTAAGGTATAATCAGCAAGATACACTTTCGTCACCGCGCCCTCGCCGAGGATCTGGTTCATCAGAACCGTCAAGTCCTGCTTCAGCAGGTCCCGGTTGTTTCCCGCGGACAAGAGCTCATTTCCCCTTAACTGAATGGCGTTCATGACCTGACGCCGGATACCGGCGTTGGTGTTCAGGTCGGCCTGTTTTTTGTTTTTACTCAGTTCGGCCACAAAGTTAATCATCAGGATGCGGTAACCGCTTCCCTCCGGCAGGGGAATCAAAAAATCCTTGAAGACCAGCCGCGGCGACGCAGAAGCGAGAGCCTGTGCGACCGCAGCCTTTTCCCGGGCCAAAGTCGCTTTCTTCTCTTTGTAGATCCCGACGGCACTCCAAATCCCAAAGGCCACACCGGAAATGAGCAGACACCCGATCACGCCGAAAAGCCCCAGTTTGAAACGCCTGCCGCGCGCGGAAAGCCAGCTTTTCTTCTCCACCTCCGCCACGGGGGCTTCTTCCGGCGCCTCCGGAATGAGGGCCTCCTCCGTTTCGAGAGGGAGGTCCATTTTATCAAGTTCTGCTTTTCTCACCATCTTTTTTTATCTTTCTGACGAAAAATCTCTTTTCTCAATGCAGATGCCTCGTAACACCCCGAAGCCGCAGAATCGCCTGGGTGTGAAGCTGACAAACCCGTGATTCGGTGAGGTTCAGTACTTTCCCGATTTCCTTCATGGTCAGTTCTTCATAATAGTACAAAGCAAGGACCAGTCTTTCTTTCTCGGGCAATTGATTGACCGCCCTTTTCATCCCATCCCTCAGTTCACTGCTTTTCAGCAGCTCCAGAGGATTTCCGTGATCAATGGTTTCCAGCATTTCCTCCCGGCTCAAACTGTCGAGGTAATCCCCGGGCAGATCTTCACTGCTGATCATCGAAATGCAGCGGGATTCGTCCAGAAGCTGGAAGTATTCATCCATCGTCATCTTCAGAAATTCCGCGACTTCCTCCTCGTCAGGGGAACGGCCCAATTTCCTCTGCAACTTTTCAAATGCCGCTTCGAGTTTATTGTCCTTGCTCCGCGTAGAACGCGGCACCCAGTCCCGGGAACGCATTTCGTCAAGCACGGCGCCCCGAATGCGAAAACGGGCGTAGGTTTCAAACTGGACATTCCGGTTCGCATCATATTTTTCCAGAGCCGACATCAACCCGATCACCCCAACATGAATCAAATCCTCCCGGTCGACGACATGACTGGGCAGCCTGGCCGTGATTCTCCCCACGACGTTTTTGACGAGGGGTACGTACTTCATGATGAGTTGATCGCGTTCTTTTTTCGTCACGGCCTTTTACTAAATCGCATCCCAGAAAAACCCGAGGATTCCCGTCGTATCGTGTTCGGGCTCTTCCCGGCTGATTTTCTCCGCCAGGCCTTGCAGACACCTGCTGGCCGGGGAATTGGGAAAGAGGCTCACAAAAGGTTTCTGTTTCCGCACGGCGTCCGAAATATGATCATCCTGGATAACATGGCCCAGATATTCCACCGTCACATTTAAGAAATGACTGGTCGCCTGATTCAGACGGGTAAAAACCTCCCTGGCCTCCTCTTCGCTTTTCACCATATTCACCAGCACCCGGAATCGTTCTTTGGCGTGCCGCTGGTTCAATACCTTGATCATGGCATAGGCATCGGTGATGGCGGTCGGTTCGGGAGAGGTCACCACGATGATTTCCTGGGCCGCCATATTGAAGTACATGACGTTTCCCGCAATACCGGCTCCCGTATCGATGAGCATGAAATCCAGTTCTTCCCGCAGGGATTTGATCTCGTCGATCAGGGTCAATTTGTGCCCCTTCGACAGATCGGACATTTCCTGAATGCCGGAAGCGGAAGGCAGGATCATAAATCCACCCGGTCCCTGTACGATCACATCCTTCAGTGTCTTCTCTCCGGTTAACACATGATAAAGATTGAACTTCGGCGTCAGCCCCAGAATAACATCAATGTTGGCCAGGCCGACATCGGCATCCAGCACCAGGACTTTCTTTTTCATTTTCGCCAGAAGATGGGCCAGATTCGCGGAAATATTGGTTTTCCCAACGCCGCCCTTGCCGCTGGTGATGGCAATGACCCGGACCCGGTTCTTCAATTTATACCGTACAGGTTTTTCCATCTCCAAAGGGGCAACCAATTCACCGGGGGGAATAGCCCTCTTGTTTCTAATTGCTCTGAGTGCAGATGCCTGATCCAATGTTCCAACCTCTCATTCTCTCCGGCCATGACCCATTTCATTCGGCCCGACCGGCTTCCTTTTTAATGAAGCGTTCCACCTACAATCAATTTTGCCAGATCCCCCGAGTTCACCGCCTGAATATCCTTGGGTACATTTTGCCCCGTTGTGACATACGGCACGGGTTTTTGTGCCTTTTCCATCAAATCAAAAAGAAAACCAAACCGGCGGCACTCGTCCACTTTTGTCAGAATGACCTGGTCGATGCGCAGATCTTCGTAACGGGCGAGTGTATCGTACAAATTTTCCTGACTGGATGACATGCTGAGCAGCAGACTTACATCGACGCCGTCACGATGATCGAACAGGCTCTTCGTCCGGTTCAAATGAGAAAGGTCATTCAGCCCCGTACCGGGGGTGTCGATCAGAATAATATCCCGGTCTGCATATCCCTCGATCACTTTTTGCAGACCGTTCTCATCCGCCGCAATCTGCATGGGAATATCCATGATCCGCGCATAGGTTCTCAACTGTTCGGGGGCGGCAATGCGGTATGTATCGGTTGTGACCAGTCCCACCCGGCGCTTTCCGCCCAGGGCATAATGGGCGGCCAGTTTGGCGATCGTCGTTGTTTTTCCCACACCGGTCGGACCCACAAAAACCTTGATCCGCCCTTCCGCTTGCACCGCCTGTTTCCGTCTGAAACGGCTCCGGATTAACTCCTCCACCATCATCAATCCCTCTTCCGGCTTACCGATGCGCTCCGCCATCGCCCCCCGGTTGAGCATCTCCAGGAGCACGCAGGCGCTCTTTTTCGAAACACCCTGGGCAACCAGACGTGAATAGACCTGGGCAAGCTGACTTTTCTCGCCCTTGTCTTTTAACCCCAGAAGATCGAACAGCACATTCAGGCGATCCTTGACTTCTCCGAATTCATCAAATATTTCATCGCGTTTTTTCAGTTCCCGTAACAGGCCCTTCAGTTCGTCGATGTCCTCGCGCAATCCCGCCCATTCCGGTTTCTCGTCTTTCGCCTCGGGGATGACGGGAGGAGGCGTTTTAGCGCTTCCATAAGGGTTGCCGCGAGAAAGGCGGGGATGTACGGTTTCTCCCGGATCTTTTCCCGCAACCACTTCCACCAGAGGACTTTTACCGCCGGAAAGCTGCTTGCTCGAAAGAATAATCGCATCCGGCCCCAGTTCCTTTTTGATTTTTCCCAGGGCTTCCTGTGTGCTTTTTGCTTCGTAACGTTTGATCTGCATCTTACAACTCCACCATTCCTAATGACCGGATACTTGCCTCCCGGGATATTTCATTGTGGGAAAGCACCACCATGTTGGGAAAGAACCGCTCCAGAATATTCCGCAGATGGATCCGCACCGCTGGCGAACAGAGCACGATCGGCTGCAGCCCCTGGGCCGTGAACGTGCTCACCGAATTCTGCAGATTGCCGACCATCTGGCGTACGACATTCGGGTCGGGGGAAACAAAGGATTCGTATTCCGTGTGCTGAATCGAACGATTGATGATGTCCTCAATCTCAGGAGAAACCATCATGACATTGATGTTGCCCTCGGCGTCCTCGTACTGCTTGGTGATGACGCGCGAAAGCGCCTGGCGGACATAGCCTGTCAGAATATCGACGTTCTTGGTGATGGAAATATAATCCGCCAGCATTTCGATGATCGTCATCAGGTTACGGACGGAAATCCGTTCACGCAGGAGCCGCTGGAGCACTTTCTGCAGCACCCCCAGAGGCACCACCTTCGGCACGAGTTCTTCCACCACCTTGGGGTAAGTCTGGGCCAGCTGGTCGAGCATGGTCTGCACTTCCTGTCTGCCCAGCAGTTCATCCGCATGGGATTTGACGAGTTCCGTAACGTGGGTGGTCACAACCGTCGCCGGATCGACGACGATCATCCCCTTGGCCTGAATGGATTCCTTTTCCCGCTCAGGAATCCAGACGGCGGGGAGGCCGAAAGCGGGTTCTTTGGTTTCGATACCGCGGATCTTCGGTCCCTTGTCTTCGGACATGATGACCAGGTGATGGCCCGGCATCAACTCCCCGCGGGCAATCTCCACCCCTTTCATCAGGAAGGAGTATTCGTTCGGTTTCAACTGCAGATTGTCCCGGATGTGAATGGCCGGCATGACAAAACCCATTTCCAGGGCAAGCTGTTTCCTCAGCATCTTGATCCGCTGCAGCAGTTCACCGCCCTGGGACGTATCCACCAGGGAAATCAGGCCATACCCCACTTCCAACCCGAGGGGATCGATCGGCACGAACAGGTCCTGCGCATCCGACGGCGGCGCCGCCGGAACTTCCTCTTCCTCGATTTCCGGCGTGGCGGCTTTGGTCTTGTAAAGTTTCATCGCCAGGCCACCCATGACCAGGGCGATGGTAAAGAAGGCCAGTTTCGGCATGCCCGGAATGAGGCCGAAGACGAAGAGCATGCCCGCCGCAGTGGCGATGGCCCGGGGATGCATGAACAACTGGGCCTGGAGTTCACCACCCAGATCGCTCGAGGCCGTATTGCGGGTTACCAGCATACCGGCCGCGGTGGAAACAATCAGGGCCGGGACCTGGGTGACCAGACCGTCGCCGACGGTCAGCAGGGTGTAGTTTTTCGCCGCATCCACGACCGACATGTCGTTTTGCAGAACGCCGACGATGAGACCGCCGATGACATTCACCAGCACGATAATGATCCCGGCCACGGCATCGCCCCGGACGAATTTGCTCGCACCGTCCATGGCGCCGTAGAAGTTTGCCTCTTTCTCAACTTCGCTTCGTCTCCTCCTGGCTTCGACATCCGTAATCATGCCGGCGTTCAGGTCGGCGTCGATGCTCATCTGCTTGCCCGGCATGGCGTCCAGGGTAAAGCGGGCGGCGACTTCGGCGATTCGCGTCGAGCCCTTGGTGATGACGACAAAGTTGATCAGGACCAAAACCGTAAAGACGATCAGACCGACGACATAGTTGCCGCCGACGACGAAGGTACCGAAGGCCTTGATCACCTGCCCGGCCGCATCCGTTCCCTCTCCTCCGTGGAGCAGAATCAGCCGCGTGGAAGCGACATTGAGGGCCAGACGGAACAGGGTGGCAATCAGCAGGACAGACGGAAAGGACGAAAAATCAAGCGGTTTGAGGACATACATGGCCATGAGCAGGATGATCATGGCAATGGTAATATTCAGAGAAAGAAGGATATCGAGGATGATCTTGGGCAAGGGTACGATCATGACGGCCAGGATACCGATCACCGCCAGAGCCACGATGGCGCTGTTGCTTTTCAGCCAATCCCAAGTATATGCATTCTGTGTTGTTTCCGCTGCTGCCATGTTATGCCATCGCACTCTTTTCTTTCAGTCTGTACACATAGGCCAGAATTTCCGCCACGGCCCGATACAAATCCGCGGGAATCATGTCCCCTATATTGGCAATCTTATACAATACCTGTGCCACAGGTTTGTTTTCCACGATGGGAATTTTGTGTTCTGCTGCAATTTCCTTGATTTTCTCCGCCACATGTCCCGCGCCCTTGGCAACCACAACCGGGGCGTTCATGTTTTCCTGATCGTAACGGATGGCAATGGCCAGATGGGTGGGGTTGGTAATGATCACATCCGCCTTGGGGATGCCCGCCATCATCCTTTTTCGGGCGATATCGCGCTGGAGCCGTTTAATTCTCGATTTTATGAGCGGATCACCCTCGGTATGCTTGAACTCATCCTTGATCTCCTGCCGCGACATGCGGATGCTCTTCTCGAACTCCCAGCGCTGGTAGAGGTAATCCAACAGCGCCATGACCAGCAGGACAAAGCAGGTGAGCATCATGATCTTGAAGGCAACCCGGCCGATGAACACGAGCATCCCCCAGATCGACTGGTCCGCCAGGGGAAAAAGCGCCGGAATTTCATGGATAATCACCAGGTAGGCAATGAGTCCGACTACAGAAATTTTGAACAGGCTCTTCACCAGCTCAACAAGAGATCTGAGTGAAAACAGGCGTTTAAGTCCCTTGAACGGGTCGATCTTTGAAAGTTTGGGCTGGACGGCTTCCCAGGAAAACATAAAGCCGACCTGCAGCACATTGGCCAGAAACCCGGCAACGAAAACCGCCAGCAGCAGGGGAAAAATCAGGAGAAAGACCTTGTAAACCAGCGTGAGCATGAGGGCATGGAAATTTTCCTGACTGAGGGCCACATGGCCCGCATCCCGGAAGGTTGCCTTCATGATCTCGACAATGCCTTCCATGAGATGACCGCTTCCGAAATAGAAATAGATCAGCGATGCGCCCAGCACGATGGCGGAGGCCACCTCCCGGCTGACGGCAACCTGGCCCTTTTCCCGCGCCTCTTCCCGCCGTTTGGGTGTAGCTTGTTCAGTTCGTTCCTGGCCCTGATCTTCTTCCGCCATATGGCACGTTTCCTATCCGTTTTATGACGATGGCGTCAATTATCCAGACACAAAGATCCTTTCTCCCGTGTCTGCTATTTCATCACCCGCATGAGGGCGTAAACCGATTCTCCCAGGTGCCCATAGGCGCTCTGCAGGAGCGATCCGCACAGCGGGAGCGACAGGCCGAAAAAGATCAGGCCGATCGTGATCTGCAGGGGAAAGCCGACGATAAAGACATTGATCTGCGGCACCGTCCGGGCCACAATGCCCAACCCCACATTGGTAAACAGGATCACCGCAATAACCGGGATACTGAGTTTGACCGCAAGGACAAACATGTCCCGGCACAGGCTCATCATTAATGTCATGAAGTCCCCCGAAATATGGAAGGAAAGCAGCGGGACGAGGCGGAAGCTGTCCGCAATGGCGGCGAAAAAGATATGGTGGGAGTTGGTGATCAGAAATATCAGCAGGGCAAACAGGTACTGCACCTGGCCGATCAGGGACACGCTGACGCTGGAAACGGGGTCGATCACGTTGGCCACCGAAAAACCTATCTGAAAACCGATCATCTCTCCCGCCAGTTGCGCTGCCGCAAAAATGAGCCGGGCGGCAAAACCCAGGGCGACCCCGATCAGGGTCTCGGATATCATCCGGAACAGCAGCGGGATAAAATCGGTGGGAACCGCCGGCAAAGATGAGGACAGCGTCGGGTATAAGAGGACGGCGATGACCAGGGTCAAACCGGCCTTGACCCGTACAGGCACCAGTTGCTCGCCGAACAGGGGCATGGTGCCGATCAGGGCGCCGACCCGAAGCAGAACCAGAGTAAACGAAATCGTCCATTCGACGGATATGACTGGAAATTGCACCGATCCTTCTCCCGCCTCACGGCTCTTTCACAATCGTCAAGCCTTTACCGGACATAGGCCGGAATGCTGACGAACAGATGATGGGTAAAGGACAACAGGATACTGAACATCCAGGGCAGGGCCGCGACCAGCACCACCATCACCGCGATAATCTTGGGCACAAACACCAGAGTCATTTCCTGGATCTGCGTCACCGCCTGGAACAGACTGATCGCCACACCGACAATCAGACCGACAATCAGCACCGGCGCCGCCACCAAAAGCGTCACCTTAATGGCTTCCGCCATAATCCCGATAACCAAATCCACCGTCATTTTCTTAACTCCTCATACCGCCCTGCCGGAATTCCGGCAGAAGCATTGTTAAAATAACCCGATTATATTCAGTAGGTTACACACATGCAGCTTGTCAAAAAGCCTGCTCTTATCTCTATTCCATGAAAAACGCATGCCAATATGGACAGCAACAGGATTTATTCAAACATGTCGTCGTTTAGGGGGTGATACCAGAAAGGTAAAACGCCTGATGCGATTTTCTCAGTGGAAACTCTGAACGAGAGAACCGACGATCAGGTACCAGCCGTCGACCAGGACGAACAAGAGGAGTTTGAAAGGCAGGCTCATGATGATCGGCGGGAGCATCATCATGCCCATGGACAAAAGGATACTGGAAATCACCATGTCGATGATCATAAAAGGCAGGTAGATCATGAAACCGATCTGGAAGGCTGTTTTCAGTTCGCTGATGATGAAGGCCGGTACCAGAACGCTCAGGGAGATGTCCGCCGGTTTGGCCGGACGCGGTTCACGGGAAATCTTCACGAACAGGGCCAGATCTTTTTCCCGGGTCTGCTTGAGCATGAAATCCTTCAGGGGCACCGTGGCGGCGGCAAAGGCCTGCTCTCCGGAAATCTGTTCTTCCTGATAGGGTTGAAAGGCCTCGGTATTGATTCTGTTCCAGACAGGCGCCATGACAAAAAAAGTCAGAAAGAGGGCCAGGCCGATAATCACCTGGTTGGGAGGCATCTGCTGGGTTCCCAGGGCGTTCCGGACCAGGGAAAGGACCACCACGATCCGGGTAAAGGAGGTCACCATCAAGAGAATCGCCGGCGCAAGCGTCAGGAGCGTCAGAATGATCATCAACTGCAAAAGCCCCGACATCTGCCCGGGCTGGTCGGCGGCACCGCCGATATTGAGGCTCACATTCGGCAGGGCCAGGGGCGCACAGTACAGGGGCGACGTGAAAAACAGCATGCCCCCGACAACAAGCAGCAACGTGACAACAAACTTCTTCAGCAGATTGTTTTCCAACCTTTTCATGGACGTTTGTCATCCTTTTTCGAACGGACCAGGGATTTGATCAGATTTTTGTAGTGGTCCAGAGGATCGATCGGCATGGTCTTCATCCCGCGCTGACGGTTCATGGCCTTTAACTTGTCCAGGGACACCACGTCATCGATGGTCGTGATATAGGACATCTGCTGATTCGTCACACCGATGACCACGGCCTGTCCCAGGATGTCTACAATCATGATACTGCTTTTAGGGCCCAGATACTTGACCGTCAGGATATTGATGGCCGAACCGTCCGGAGCCGCCAGGCCCGCCTGCTGAAAGAAGCGCCGGACGAGAAACGCAAGGCCGATCATGATCCCCAGCACCAGGGCCAGGGCCGCGATCATCTTGAGCAGAGCCGGGAAAAAGGAAATGGTTTCGGTTTCCATAATGACCTCGCGGAGATATCCTAACGGAGACGGTTGACCCGTTCGGCGGGCGACACAATGTCCGTCAGGCGGACACCGAACTTCTCATTGACGACGACCACTTCGCCCCGGGCAATGAGACGCTGGTTGATGAAGATGTCCATGGGTTCTCCCGCCAGTTTGGATAGCTCCAGAACAGACCCCTGCCCAAGTTGGAGCAGTTCACTGATCAGCATCTTGCTCCGCCCCAGTTCCACCGTCAGCGTCAACGGGATATCCAGGATGAAATCAATATCCATATTTGCCTTCGGGGCAGCGTTGGACTGAAATTCGCCGAAACTGACGCTGGCCACCTCTGTCGGCGCGTCCTCCTTCCGGGTCGCTTCCATCTCCTCCTGAACATCATCCCAGCTCAGATTTTCATCCTCAACAGGCGCTGCAGCCGCTGATGCGCCCTCGCCTCCGTCCATTTCTCTCATCAATGCATCGATTTCATTCTGTTCCATAATCAATTACCTCATTACGACTGATAACGTGTGATATCTGTACGGCCTGACTGCCCTTGGAAATACCCGGTACGCACATGAATTTGGGCATCCCTTCCACCAGCACAAACAGAGGATCGGACGCATACTTGTCCAGGACAATCACATCCCCCTTCTTCAGATCGACGACGTCCCGGCTTTTAACATGCGCCTTCCCCAGTTCAACAACAAGGTCAACCTTGGACAGGGTGAGCGTCTGCTTGAAACGTTCCGCCCATACCTTGTCGACTTCCAACTGCTCGCTCTGGAAACCCGCCTGCAGCTTGTCCCGAATCGGTTCGAGGCTGGCGTAGGGAATGCACAGGGACATGATTCCCGTGTTATACTCGACTTCGATTTCAAAATTCACCACCACCACGACGTCCGTCAGCGGCACGATCTGGGCAAACTGGGGATTGATCTCCGATCTCTGATACTGAATCTTAATATCCAGGAGGGTCTTCCAGGCCTTTTCCAGGTCAACGAGAGCATTCAATACAACCTTCTTGATCAGGCTGTTCTCAATGGCCGTGAACTCACGGCCTTCGACCTTGAAGAATTCTTTCCCCGTGCCGCCAAAGAGAATGTCCACCAGGGTAAAGATAATCTTTGATTCCATGACAAAGATTGCGTTTCCCCGCAGCGGATCCATGCGGAACAGGTGCAGACTGGTCGGCACCGGCAGGGTTTTGAGAAATTCCCCGAATTTCAGCATGTTGACCGACATGGAATTCACACTGATCACTTTGCGCATCAGGGAGGACAGTGTGGTGCGAAACATCCGGGCGAACTTTTCGTTGGTCATCTCCAGCGTCGGCATCCGGCCCCGGATGATCCGATCCTGACTGGTCAGATCATAGAGGGTTACCGCCGATGGATCATGGATATCCTCGATCTCCGTCTCGATATCGCCGCCGGCAATTCCCCGGAGCAGGGCATCGACCTCTTCCTGAGATAATATCTGTGACATGGATTGCTTCCTTCTTCGCTCCGCGTTAGCCCAGTTGCTACTGGATCACAAATTCCGAAAAATAAACCTTGGCAATCCGCCCCCGGGAAATCGAATTGTTTACCCGCAGGATGATTTCCTCCCGGAGCCGCTGCTTGCCCGGCGTGTCAGTCAAATCCGCCAGGGTTTTGGAGGACAGCAAATCCAGGATACTGTCCCTTACCCGCGGCTTAACCAGCTCGAGTTCCTGGATAATCGCCGGATCCCCCACCTCAAACTGCATGACCACCTTCAAATAGCGTTCTCCGCTGTTATCCATAAGATTGACGATAAAGGGATCCAGGTTCCAGATGGTCCCGATGATCGGCGGGGCCTTTTCCGCGTTTTTTTTATCCCCCATCATATTGTTGAACACATACAACCCGCCACCGACCGCGGCCCCGAGGACTGCGAGGACCACAACGCCGATAATGATCCACTTGATCAGTCCTTTTTTCCCCTTTACCTCCGGTTCAGCCTGTACGGCTTCTTCATTTTTTTCTTCCCTTTCCCTTGCCATGGCTTCCCTCTCGTTATTTCTGAAATTTCAGTTTAATTTCCACTCTACGGTTCATTTGACGGTTCTTTTCATCATCATTTGCCGCGCGGGGCCTTGTGTCGCCATAGCCGACGGCGGATAACCGTTCGGGAGCAACCCCCCCGCTTTCCGCCAAAAAAGTGACGACACTCACCGCCCGGGCCGTCGACAGTTCCCAGTTTGAAGGAAACCGTACGCCCTCTGCCGGCCGGTTATCCGTATGGCCTTCCACCGTGATCAAGGCATCGGATGTATTCAGCACCGGAGCCAATGCCAAAAGCACCTGCCGGCTGTTTTCACTGAGCACATCCGAATCCGGCGCAAAGAGCACCTTTTCATTCATTGTAATGCGTATTCCCCCCGGCGTCGTCTGGGCTTCCATGCCCGGAAGAGAGGCAATCTGAATCGCCATCCGGGTCATATCCGGATTCCTATCTGCCTGAATCTGACCCCGGTCGGGAGAAGGTTCAGCTGTTCTCGGCGTC
>CAZTYA010000011.1:0-15555 GCA_964617255.1 uncultured Syntrophales bacterium | reverse complement strand
ACCTGCGCGGCCGCGGCGTCTACCACCCGCTCGGCGTGGGTGAAAAAGTGCAACCGGTCGATCTGCAGACAGGCGGCAAGCAGGACCTCCGCGTCGAGCCGAGGCGTCGGAGAACCCCTCTCTCCCAGAACGGAAATCGCCTCATGCAGGACGCCGGCAATCGTCATAACCTGCCTTCGTTCGCCGCCATTTTCAACATTTCGGTCTGGAAGTGCGTATGGAGTCCGTCCAGCACCTCATCCATCGTTCCGTCCAGAAAACTGTCCAGGCTGTACAAGGTCATACCGATCCGGTGATCCGTCACCCGCCCCTGGGGGAAATTATAGGTCCGGATCCGTTCGCTGCGGTCCCCCGTTCCCACCTGGTTCTTCCGCGCTTCGGAAATCTCCGAATTCTGCTTGGTCGTCGCAATATCCAAAAGCCGAGCCCGGAGCACCTTCATGGCCTTGGCCTTGTTCTTCAACTGGGATTTTTCATCCTGGCAGGTCACGATCATGCCCGTCGGCAGATGGGTGATGCGTACGGCCGAGTCGGTCGTGTTGACGCTCTGGCCGCCATGGCCGCTGGAATGATAGACGTCGATTCGCAGGTCATTCGGGTCGATGTTCACCTCGACCTCGTCCGCCTCCGGCATGATCGCCACGGTCACGGCGGAGGTGTGGATCCGCCCCTGAGCCTCCGTCACCGGAACACGCTGGACCCGGTGCACACCGCTCTCATATTTCAACCGGCTGTAAGCCCCGGCGCCGGCTACCAGGGCAATGATTTCCTTGAATCCGCCAACCCCGCCGGAAGGGGTGCTGCTGACGATCTCGACCTTCCAGCGCCGTGCCTCGGCATAGCGGGCATACATGCGAAACAGGTCTCCGACAAAAAGACCCGCCTCGTCACCCCCCGTCCCGGCCCGGATTTCCAGAAAAACGTTCCGCTCGTCGTTGGGGTCCTTGGGCAGAAGCAGAATTTTCATCTTTTCCTCAAGTGGCGCCAACTGTTCTTTGAGTTCGGGAAGTTCTTCTTTTACGATCTCGATCAGCTCCGGATCACTGCCACGCAGAAGGGCCTCGCCTTCCTCTATCCGTTCCCGGACCCCCGCATATTCAAGGTAGGTCTCCACAAGTTCACGCAAGTCGGCGTGTTCCTTGGCGTATTTCTGATAGAGCTGGGGGTTCCCGGCGACATCACGCTGCCCCAGCAGTCCCTCCAGTTCGCGGTATCTTTCTTCAATATCTTTCAGTCTGGCAAACATTTGGTTAATCTAATCAGATTCTTCCTGTTGTTATGAAAATTTCCCCGCCGGGTACATCAGGATGGTAATAAAGCGGGAAGTGCCTCACGGGAAGGACTAAGCCGGAAGCGACGCCCGGCAAAAAAAGGGGGAAAGACCTCATCAGAAATCACTTTCCCCCTGTCCGGGCAGTCAGAGATAAAAAACGGGGAGTTGCTGCAGGGGGTTATTTCTTGGCGCCTTCACCCTTGGCGGCATACTTCTTCATGAAGCGATCGACCCGGCCCGCCGTATCGACGATCTTCTGTTTCCCGGTCATGAACGGATGGCACTGGGAGCAGATTTCCACCTTGATGTCCTTTTTCGTTGATCGTGTTGGGATGACATTTCCGCACACGCACGTGATGGTTGTTTCCGTATATTCCGGATGGATTCCCTTCTTCATGACAAGCTGTTCTCCTTCTATGAAATGACTTCCTCGCATTCCCCTTTGTGGGAGAGGGAAGTTATAATGATTTTTACAATAATATCAACAAAAAAATGCATCCTACTGGTTCATCGAATCCAGAAATTCCTGGTTCGTCTGCGTTTTTCGGACTTTGTCGACGATAAATTCCATGGCATCCACGGGATTCATCTCCTGAAGCAGGCGCCGGAGAATCCAGATCCGGTTCAGGTTGTTTTTCGGAATCAGGAGTTCTTCCTTGCGGGTTCCGGAGCGGATCAGGTCGAAGGCCGGGAAGACGCGCCGGTCGGCGATCCGCCGGTCGAGGTGCAGTTCCATGTTGCCCGTACCCTTGAACTCCTCAAAGATGACTTCGTCCATGCGGCTACCCGTATCGATGAGGGCCGTGGCGATGATCGTGAGGCTGCCGCCGTTTTCGATGTTGCGCGCCGCACCGAAGAAGCGTTTCGGCTTGTGCAGGGCGTTCGAATCGACGCCGCCGGAGAGAACCTTGCCGCTCGGGGGAACCACGGCGTTGTAGGCCCGGGCCAGGCGGGTGATGCTGTCCAGGAGAATCACGACGTCTTTTTTATGTTCCACCAGGCGCTTGGCCTTCTCGATGACCATTTCCGCCACCTGGACGTGGCGGGATGCCGGCTCGTCGAAGGTCGAAGAAATGACTTCTCCAGCGACGCTGCGCTGCATGTCCGTCACCTCTTCCGGCCGCTCGTCGATGAGGAGGACCATCAGGGTGACTTCCTTGTGGTTGCGGGTAATGCTGTGGGCGATGTCCTGCAGGAGGACGGTCTTGCCGGCACGGGGCGGAGAAACGATCAAGCCGCGCTGGCCCTTGCCGATGGGGGTGAACATGTCCATGACGCGTGTGGACAGGTTTTCAGGGTCCGATTCCAGTTCGAGTTTCTCCAGGGGGTAAAGGGGCGTCAGGTTATCGAAAAGGATCTTGTCCCGCGCCGCTTCAGGGCCTTCAAAATTGACGGAATCAACCTTCAGGAGAGCGAAATATTTTTCCCCTTCCTTGGGCGGCCGGACCTCGCCGGAGATGGTGTCACCCGTCCGGAGACTAAAGCGCCGAATCTGGGAAGGAGAAATGTAAATATCATCCGGACTGGGCAGGTAATTGTAATCGACCGCCCGCAAAAAGCCGAAGCCGTCGGGCAGGATTTCCAGAACACCGGCTCCCGAAATGACGCCGTTTTTCTCCGCCTGGGTCGAGAGGATCGCGAAGATCAGATCCTGGCGGCGCATGCCGCTGGCGCCGGCCACGTTGAGATCTTTCGCCAGCCTGGTCAACTCACTGATTGGTTGTCGCTTGATTTCTTCAATGTCCATACTGAAATTCCTTGTTAAAGTTTATAAATTGCACCGATACGGGACTCATCACACCAAGAAATTGCCCATCAGGCATCCCATATGCTCTACTGCGGAGGATGTTGCAGGTTTTGCAACGAACACTTACTAAAAATCGTGGGTTAAGATAATGGGTTGCTTCATGAGAACGATTGGATTTTTCCTTAAGGCAGGGGTGTTACATGCGCCTATCCAAAGTTTGAAAATTCTGTATATGAAATGAAAATTTCTGTCAAGCGCTTTTTCTCATATGAACCGAACGCAGTATCGAAGTCGTTTCACTGCCTTAAACACCCTTTCCCCGTACATTGCATCCTTGATGCTCAGACATCGCATCATGATGGCTATGGGGTAAATAATAAGAAGAATCAATGTTTTATCAATGATAGATAACCCGATTAATCTTCCCGGATCATGATGAAGTTGAGTTGACGGCCGGTTGTTTCTCCTTCCGCTCGATGGGAGAAGAAGGCGTCTCGGCGGCAGGAGGTGCAAACTCCGGCGGCGCCGATCTGCCCGGCGGACACCCCCGCCGCCTCCAGTTGCAGCCGGTTGGCCAGCGCCAGATCGAGCATCCAATGACCTTTTTTCGCCGCGGGTTTTAAGGGTTTTTCAATCCCCGGATGATTTTCGAATTCACGCCGGACCTTGTCATCGACTTCATAGCAGCAGGGGCCGATTGCAGGACCGATGGCCGCCCAGAGGTCCTCCGGCACTGAGGCGAAACGTTCCCGGAAGATGCGCACCGCTTTCCCGGCGATCCCCCGGGCCGTCCCCCGCCACCCGGCATGGACCGCCGCCACGACTTTTTTCTTCCCGTCGGCCAAAAGCACCGGTACACAGTCCGCCGTTTTCACGCAGAGAACCACCCCCGGCCGGTCGGTGATGAACCCGTCACCTTCGAGTATACTATATAAAGGAAGGGAATCCTGATCCGTCAGGATGTGGAAGTTGTCGCCATGGATCTGGTGGGCGAGAACCAACCGGTCTGGGGTGAAGCCAAATGATTGCGCAATAATTTCGCGGTTCCGTTGGACGTTTTCCGGCCGGTCGCCCCGCCGGACGCTGACGTTGAGGCTGGCGAAGGGGGCGGGGCTTGTGCCGCCCAGGCGGGTGCAGAAGGCATGGGTCATAAAATCGAAGCGGCCAAGCGCCTCGGATTGGAGATAGGTAAAAGCCCCCTGGGTACGGAAATGGAACATGCTTCGTCCTTATCTTATTTATAAATGATACAGGCGCTACGGGCTTATGTGCCTCGAATCTTGTCCATGGGAAATTGTATTTCTTTAATCACTTCTTCTCCTCTATATACTTTTACGCCGCTTATTGGCAGACCAATGGTTTCAATAAGTTTATCCACATAGGGATTAGGATCCGCTCCTGCGGGTAGCACATTACGTATGCACTCTTTATCCTTATAAATATATGTAACCTTAATTGTGTCCGGTGCATTTTCGTCAACTCCTGGCGGTGTAGTATACATATTGCCAAAAACGCTAAAACCTCCTTTACTAGCCCATCCTTGATCTGTGTCATCATTAATCCAGGAAGGTGCATCTCTTCCGACATGCTGATATATTGCTGTTATTCCCTGCCGAGCTATGACAACGGCATCGTCGGCCTCACTTGCATCAGGAAATAAGTCTGACTCCTGAAAAAAGCGATGGACACAATATTTTCTTCGTTCCTGAAGTTTTGAAACTTGCTGCCATATCCCTTGGCTCCAATCAAGCTTCGATAAAGATTTGTCTTTTATTGCCTTGTTTAGGTTTTCCTTGAATCTGTATGAAATTTTCGGTTCTCTAAGTGCGTCTTGGCAGGCAATTTCAAGGGCGACCCATGCTGTCATAAGTGTCCAGCGAACATATGTGCCACGATCCCATCTGTTACTTGCCTCATGCGATAGGGCTCGTGCGTGTAAGGCATCTGTCCAAATATGATAATGATTGTCTTCTATCAACTTAAGCATATATACTCTTAACACATTTTAAATAATCCAGCAGGGTTTGCATGTCTTCCGGCAGGGGGGCGGTGAATTCCTGCGCCCGGTTTTGCAGCGGATGGAGAAAGCCGATCCGCCAGGCGTGGAGGGCCTGACGCGGAAAGGCGGCAAGCCTCGCCCGGAGTGCCGTGTCCTGGATGGATTTCAGACGCCCGATGCCCCCGTAAACCCGATCCCCCACGACCGGATGGCCGACCGACGACAGGTGCACCCGGATCTGGTGGGTCCGGCCCGTTTCGATATCGACATCCAGCAGGGCCACATCGCCATAGCGGCCCACAACCCGCCAGTGACTGACGGCCTCCTTGCCCCGGCGGCTCCGGGTGGACATTTTCTTCCGGTCCTCGGGATGGCGTCCCACAGGAAGGGCAATCATCCCATCATCGTCCAGATTGCTTCCAAAGACCAGGGCCTTGTACGTTTTTTTAACTTCGTGCCCTTTGAACTGATCTGACAGGCGGCGGTGGGCCTCATCGTTTTTTGCGATCAGCAGCACCCCCGACGTATCCTTATCCAGCCGGTGAACGATCCCGGGGCGGATGACGCCGCCGATCCCCGACAGGTCGTCGCAGTGGTGGAGGATCGCGTTGACCAGGGTGCCTTCATGATGACCCGGCGCGGGATGGATCACCATACCGGCGGGCTTGTCGATGACCAGCAGATCGTGGTCTTCATAAAGGATTGTCAGGGGAATATCCTGGGCGGTCACCTCCCAAGGCTGGGGGGGGTATATGGTAAAAACAACATGGTCTCCGTGCCGCAGTTTTGTCCCGGCCTTGGTCACCGGTTCTCCGTTGACCCGCACCGCCCCCTCCTCGATGATGCGCTTCACTTGCGACCGGGAGAGTGCCGGAGCTTTTCCGGCAATGAACACATCGAGACGCAGACCCTTTTCTTCCAGGGTAACGGCAAAGGCTTGCGGAAAAGCGGTTTCGTGATCTGTCTGCGATTTGCCCATGGCCGACCGAAGCAGGGTTAACCAATCCGAGCGGCAATGGTTTTCAGGCCGTCGCGGATCACCGGAAATTCATCGTCCCGAATGGTACGTACATCGAGAAGCACCTCGTCCTCATCGATACGGGCGATAATCGGCACGTCCAGACGGCGCAATTCTTCCTCAAGGCGCACGGCGGACATCTTCACATAACGTACTGAAACCAAGTGGGTTTCGATATCCCGGAGCGGCAGAGCGCCGCCGCCGACGGCCGAAACGCCCTTTCTCAGGGCAACAGCCAACCCGTCGATCCCGGCACGTCGCAGCATGACAGCCAGCTTTTTCGCCCGCTGGGCCACCACGGAAGAGGAAGTCATCAGGGCGCGCAGGGTGGGAATTTCCCGGGCGGCCCGATCGGGATGGAGGTACTGAATCAGGGTCGCCTCCAGGGCCGCCAGGGTCAGCTTGTCGATCCGGAGGGCCCGATTCAGGGGGTTATGCATGATATCGGACATGATTTCCTTTTTGCCCAAAATGATTCCCGCCTGGGGTCCCCCCAGGAGCTTGTCCCCGCTGATCGTCGCCACATCCACGCCGGTGCGCATGACCTCACGCACCGTCGGTTCGCCCCCCAGGCCGTAGGGCTCCAGATCGAGCATGCAGCCGCTGCCGAGATCGTCCATGACGGGGATTCCGTATTTCCCGCCCAGGGAAACCAGCGCCTCCAGGGACACCTCTTCCGTGAATCCGACGATCCGGAAATTGCTCGTGTGGACTTTCATGATCAGCCCCGTACGTTCGGAGACGGCCCGCTCATAATCGGCGAGCCGGGTCCGGTTGGTCGTGCCCACCTCGCGCAGGACCGCCCCGCTGCGCTCCATGATGTCGGGAATGCGGAATTCGCCGCCGATTTCCACCAGTTCGCCCCGTGACACAATCGATTCCCGGCCCTTGGCCAGGGTATCCAGCACCAGCAGCACCGCCGCGGCGTTGTTGTTGACGACCAGGGCCTCTTCGGCACCGGTCAGGGCACAGAGGAGATCCCGGACATGGCTGTACCGGAGCCCCCGCTCCCCCTTTTCCAGGTCATACTCCAGGTTGGAATAGGAGCCGGCCACCTCGATGATGCGGGCGAGGGCATCCTTGCACAGGGGCGAACGTCCCAGGTTCGTATGAAGAACCACGCCGGTCGCGTTTACGACCTTTCGCAGACGGAACCGATGCATCGCGTCCAGTTTTGCTTCTACCCTGCCGACCATGACGCCCATGGACGGTATTTTTGAAACTTTGCCCGCCGGCGCAAGGATCGCTTCCCGCAGTTCACTCACCACCGCTCGTCCTGCCGCCACAATGAAGTCCCTGCCGTCACGGGCAAAGGCCCCTTTCTTCTCCAGGGCCAGAAGAATGTCGTCCATTTTGGGAAGCTGTTTAAGCAGATCTTTTTTCTGATCGTCCATTTTTCGTCCTTTTTGACCCCCATGATTTGCCCGCCGGACCTCGGCATCGACACTTTCCGGCGCAGATACGGGGCGAATTTAACACATTTTTTTCTTGAGAGCACGAAAATGTTCGCATGCGCAAAATATAACATAAACAATTCAGGTACTTATATTTAAAATGGCCATTAAGTGCATTTTTTTCTTGCATCACCCGTTCTTTTTGGATATGTAACGGCCAACCCACAAAGCGGTCTCACATCATTTAAATCTCATCCTGTAATGGGATGAATCCGTCTGATCCTCTTTTTTCCACTTAAAAAATAAACAAACCCGGCTCAGGCGGACGAAGGATTTTGATGGCCATCGTAACATGCTTCAACGGCCTTTCAAAATCCGCACAGAAAGGAGGATTTAAATCTATGAAACGCTCCAGGGTCTTTGCCGGAATTTTATGGATTGTTCTGGCCTTAGGATCATTTCATTTAACCACGCTTTCGCCGTCGAGCCTCTGCTGGGGTGCGGAGGGCACCGGGGCGGCGACCATCGAACAGATTTCCCAGCATATTAAATCCAGGGGTGTCCGGATGTCCGAGGACAAGCTCAACCTCGTCGCCCAGACCGTATATGAAGAATCCCTGCGGTATAACGTGGATTACCGTCTCGTGTTGGCAGTCATGAAAGTGGAAAGTGGTTACCGCCAGCATGCCGCATCACCGGACGGTTCCCGGGGGATCATGCAGATCAACCCCTCCCTCGCCCGTGGGCTGGCCAGGGAAGCGGGGGTTGCGTATCGCGGGTCAAAGGATCTCTACGATATCCGTAAAAACATCCGCCTGGGCACCCACTACCTCTCCAAGGTTATCGAGATATTCGACGACATTCCCAAGGCGCTTTTTGCCTACAGCGTCGGTCACCACAAGGCAAAACGGCTCCTCGCGGCGGACCGGACACCCCATACACGCTACACCAAACGGGTCATCGCCGAGTACAAGAAAAATACGGAAAAAATGATCAGCCTATAACCAATCGTATTTGTTGACGAAACACTAAAAAGCGCCTCTTCCTTTTATGCCTGAAGGGGCGCTTTTTTTATCAGCCCGATACGACACCGTGGAGCGATGTCATATCCGGTTCCTTCTCACAATGGCTGTTTATCATTCAAAATCAGCCCAAGCGGGAATTTCCGGTACAGTGAAATCCCGCATCGACCAGGGTTTTCTCCTTCTCCGCCAGTTCCAGATCCGCGGCAATCATCATATCGACGAGTTGATCAAAACTCACCTTTGGCGACCAGCCGAGCGTTTCTCGGGCTTTCGCCGCATCACCCAGCAGGGCATCCACTTCCGTCGGACGGAAATAGCGGGGGTCAATGGCGACGTATTGCTCGTAATCCAGGTCGAGCTTGCTGAAAACGCGGGAGGCAAATTCCCTTACGGAATAGGTTTCACCTGTCGCAATTACAAAATCATCCGGCTTTTCCTGCTGAAGCATAAGCCACATGGCTTCGACATAGTCTCCGGCAAAACCCCAGTCGCGGCTGGCGTTCAGGTTGCCCAGGTAAAGTTTATCCTGAAGACCAAGCTTGATCCGGGTCGCCGCCCGGGTAATTTTTCGCGTCACGAACGTTTCTCCCCGGCGGGGCGATTCGTGGTTGAAAAGAATACCGTTGGCGGCAAAAATGCCATAAGCGTCCCGGTAATTACGCACAATATAATAGGCGTAAACCTTGGCGGCCGCATAGGGACTCTGGGGCTGGAAAGGGGTATATTCCCCCTGAGGGGGGGGCGCGGCGCCGAACATTTCACTGGAAGAGGCCTGATAAAATCTTGTTTTGATGCCGGTCCGGCGAATTGCCTCCAGAATCCGCAAGGTGCCCAACCCTGTAATATCACCAGTATATTCCGGCATGTCAAAACTGACCCGGACATGACTCTGGGCCCCCAGATGGTAAATTTCGTCGGGAGCGATATCGCTTAGAAGTTCCATTAACTGACCCGAAACGGACAGATCGCCGTAATGGAGATAAACCCGGGCCTCCGGATCATGAAAGTCCTTGTATAAATGGTCGATCCGATCCGTGTTGAACGTGCTGGCCCGCCGGATGAGTCCGTGAACCTCATAGCCCTTGCATAAAAGCAACTCGGCCAGGTAGGATCCATCCTGACCGGTAATCCCGGTAATGAATGCCTTTTTCATGGTTTAATGAATCGTATACCCCCCATATGATTTTATAATTTTTTTGTGGCCTGTTATCTAATGGATCGGCGCTTTTTTCCAGTAAAATTTGGTGCGAGATCACATTATTTTCATCAGATCAACGGGAAGAACTAAGGCATCGCCGCGATATCCACGACACCGCCCGGCATCTGTTTCAGATATTCCACAAATACCTCGGCGTCGACAAAACCGGTATCATAGCGATAATGTCTTGCCCGCTTTAACGTTCGGCAGCCGTCGCCGCCGCCGGCCAGATAATTCTGGACCGCGATACGGTAAAGAACCGCGGGTTCGACCCTTTCATACCCTTTCGCTTTTTTAAGCCGCAGGTCCGTTACGCGCTTCCCGAAAGGAGCCCGGCGATGAATGTGGAATTTCAGACCTGCCGTATAGAGGTTCGACGGGCGCCCCGTCGCGATCTGTCCCCGGATCATTTCCTCCAGCGTCCGCCGGAGTTGCCGGCCCGTCAGATCAAGCACATAAACGGTATTGGCAAAGGGAAGCATTTCATAGACCGTCCGGATCGTTACATCGCCGGCGGGGATATCACAGCGGACCCCCCCTGCATTCTGCAGGGCCGCCTGGGTATCAAGATGACGGGTTTTCCAGAGCATCGACGCCGCGACCAGTTGACCCGGGCCGACGCGGTCCCCTCTTCTATAATCCCGGACCGCCGTGGCGATGCGGGTATGTTGAAACGCATCCAGCGGTTTGGCATAAAGCGCCAACCGCTCCTCGACCCCGGGATCTCTATTGTACTGTTTAACCACCGGGGGCAGGCAGGCTTTGCCGTCACTGCCGCCAAGCCATAACGCCTCAGGCTGTTTTTCTGATTTCTTCACCGGTGAAGATATATCGCCTGCCAAAACCACGGGATTTCCCTGCCAGGACTTTACATCGCCTTTTTCATCAAAGGCTATTTTGAGGTTTCCCAGATATTTACCCCATTCCCAGGCCTGAACGACCAGAACGGTTTTTCCGACCGGGCCGCTTACCACCGTCGGATAGTCCCCCGCTGAGTTCAGACACAACCCACCGCTCCGGCATGTATCCCGATACCCACCCAGAAGTGTATGGCTGTGCCCCCCAACGATCACATCGATCCCCGGCACGGTTCGGGCCAAACGCAAATCTTCATCGTAGCCGATATGGCTGAGGAGGATAATCTTATCGATGCCCTGCGCCTGAAGTTCCCGAACCGTCGCCGCGACCTTGGGCGCCACCTCCCCGAAGGAAACCCTGCCGCCGGGGCGGGAGAGATGAGCTGTATAAGGGGTGGTGGCGCCAATGACCGCAACCCGTTCTCCGGCGAAGGACTTGATGAAATAGGGTTTGATTTTCCCGGCGAGCGACGGGTCCTGTGATGCATCGACATTGGCGGAAATAAAGGGGAATCTTGCCGTATCAACAAGCCTTGCGGTTACGCCTGTCCCCTGGTCGAAGTCATGATTCCCGAGCGTTGCGGCGTCGAGCCCCATGGCATTGAACAGATCGACATCCGCCTGCCCCTGATACTTGGTGAAGTAGAGCGTTCCCTGCACCATGTCGCCTCCATGGAGAAACAGGACGTGGGGCTCTTGACGGCGCATTTCGCCGACCGCCGTTCCCAGACGGGAAAATCCGCCCAGTTCCGCCTTGTAATCACGATGACCGCATGTGTAAGACACCCTTGTCGCATCCAAATGTGAATGGGTATCATTCAGATGAAGAACCGTCAGCGTGAACTCGCCCGCTCCCGCTGCGGGAACCCCTCTCCCACCGATGAGGCATGCAAACAGCAGCAGTAAAAGAAACCGTCTTCCGATAAATCTTACCCTTTTGCGTTTCCTGATCATGATCCGACTCCGCTTTGGCTTGGCTCCGCTTATACCAGATGACCAGCTACTCTGCACCCAATACTTCGCCACAGAAAGTCTTTGCACAACAAAAAACAGGGGCGGGGAATCTCAACGGGAAATGACCGGTGCCCTGGCCGGTCACAAATTCGTTGACATGACGCGCAACGCCATCGTATGCTTCAAAAATTACGACAAGGAGCATAATTATTGACTTTCCGCCATGAAAATAAAAATTTATTGCCGTTACATCCTGGTTTTGTTCGTTTTTTTGATGCTGTCCGTTCTGCTTTACCAGCCCGTGTCCGCCCTCTCCAGCACCGGCGGTCGTACCTCCGTCAACGAGGCGGCGATGCGTCTGGTCAGGTTCTGCATGGACCCCAAAACAGGTTTCGATGGTCAAGCTGCCGCCGTTCTCGCGGATTATGTACTCACCCCCAAGAAGGGTAAAGAATATGCCCTGCCGGAATCCCTGGATTGCCCCGGCGCCTATTACGAATTCGACACAAAAATCAATTTCCCCCGCTTTATGGAGTATTCCTATACCGCCTTTATCCCCTCGGTGGTCACCAGGCCATCTTCATTGCGCTACTCCTTGTGGAGCGGCCCCCGCGGACAACCCCAGAATCTGCCAGGCAGCTGGAAAACCGTTCCCGAAAACGGCGCCCCTTTAATCCTGCACGGCATCCAGCACGATTCCAACACGCCGGATCTCACCACGGGCGTTTATTATGAATACGACCTGAAACGAACACTGATCCTTTTCAATCACAAGGGACGCCAGGTACTGATCTCCGTTTCGAAGCAGACCGATAAATCCAATGTGGGAGAGCGAGGTTTTATTCTCGGCAACGACAGCGACTGGAATTACTACTACTCCGGTAAACCCGGCTCCGCCAAAGCCGGCCTGGGGTGGGTAAAGTCTTATATTTACGATTATTTTTCCGTCAACGTCTATGTGGAAACCGGTTCCTCTCCGGTCATGGTCAGAACCGGTGTCTTTCAGTGGATCAGAGCGGGGTGGTCGGGGCTTAATTTTGTAAAACCCTCTCATATTATTGAAGGCATGCGGCGTTTTGCGCGGAATACGCGGGTGATTCTGGAGTCGCCCCGTCTGCCTGCGCCCAGCCAGATGGGTTCGGTCTACCAATGGCTTACGAGTCTTCCCGCCAACGATTTAGCAAACAAATACGTTGCGTTACAGCAAGCCCAGCGGACATCGGCGGCGCAGATCGGCAAAATCGGTAAATCGGAAGCGGCGGAGCCCATTTCCCTGAAGAAGACGCCTAAAGAACAGATGGTTGAAGAGTTGATGCTGGAGTATCTGAAATTGACTCTGGGAAAACCAACCCCGGTGGGTAAACATTTTTCCTTCATTCCCCCTGCACCGCTGTCATGAAAGTCGCCGCAGTTCATATATACAACGTTTCATGCATATCTCTCAGGTAGAAAAACAACATGGCAAGAAGAACCCGGGCCACGGCTGATCCGGAACTGAAAAAGCGGATTCAGGAATTGATCGACAGTCAGGGGGGCGGAGATAACGTCGATTTGGTCGCCGATGTCATCGAAAATGCCCTCAAACTGCTCAACGATGTCAAATCACGGGGCGATGTCCGCGTCATCCAGACGGCCCTTCGGGAGTTGCGCTACGCCTTCAAGCTGTTCGCTCCCCACGCCGGCGTCCGCAAGGTGACGCTGTTCGGCTCCGCCCGGACCCAGCCCGGCAAGCCGGAATACCGCCAGGCCGCGGAATTTGCCCGGCGCATCGCCGACGAGGGGTGGATGGTGATCACCGGCGCCGGTCCCGGCATCATGCAGGCGGGCCATGAAGGAGCCGGCAGCAAGCGAAGTTTCGGCGTCAATATCCGCCTTCCCTGGGAGCAAAATGCCAATCCGATCATCCAGAAAGATAAGAAACTCATCAATTTCAAATACTTCTTTACCAGGAAGCTGACGTTCCTCCGCCATTCCGATGCCGTCGTGCTTTTCCCCGGCGGTTTCGGCACCCTGGACGAAGGCTATGAAGCCCTCACCCTGATGCAGACCGGAAAAAGCCGCCTCATGCCGCTTATTCTTCTGGACCGTCCCGGCGGCACCTACTGGAAAACCTGGGACAGGCACATAAGGGAACACCTGCTGCGCAACCAGTTCATTTCCCGGGATGATCTCGATCTTTTCGAAATCCTGGATGATGTGGACGCGGCGGTTAAAACCGTCACCCGTTTTTACCGCAACTTTCAGTCCATGCGGTACGTGAAGGATCTGCTGGTCATCCGCATGAAACACATACCTTCGGACCATGCCATACAGGGGTTGAACGAGGATTTTGGAGATATCATCTGTCAGGGAAAGGTCAGGCGCATCGACCCGACGCCGGAAGAAGTGGAAGACGGCACCGACCTGGAATTCCCTCGCATCGCCTTCGAATTCAACAAGCGCGACCACGGACGACTGCGGCAGATGATCGACGTCATCAACAGTTTTTAACCGCTCGACAGGATAAGTCATGGACATCATTCTTGCAGGGTACAATCTCGATTATGAAACGATCCGGGGCATGGAGGACGCGCATCCGGAGTTGACGTCCCTGACACCGGAGACGGTCTCCGCCGCCTACGCCCGGATCAGCCGGAGCCCCAAACCGGTGAATGAGCTGCGGGCCATTGCCCGTAAGGAAGTAGAAAAGGCCCGGCAGTCCAACAACAATATCGTCTTCGAAATGGGGCACAGTTCCATCGCCGAGCACGCCGTGTTCAACATCGACGTCATCGGCGTATCACGCCTTTTGGTCGAGGAAATCGAGAAGTTCCGGCTCTGCTCCTACACGGAAAAATCCCAGCGCTACGTTCTGCTCTCCGACGACTTTGTTATTCCCGAGGAGATTCGGGTGGTTGGCATGGCAGAGCGGTTTATCCAACTGGTCCGGAAACAGAACTTGTTCTATCATGAACTCTATGACAAGCTGCGGCCCCATGTTTTTACAAAACATCCCGACCTGGCGGCAGACCCAAGAAACCAGGCAATGCTCGAGGGCTGGGCGAAGGAAGACGCCCGCTACATCCTCTCCCTGGCCACCCAGACCCAGCTCGGCATGACCATCAATGCCCGGAATCTGGAGCTGGTGATGCGGCGGATGGCCGCCCATGCCCTGGTGGAGGCGAATGAATACGGCCGGAAGCTCTACGACGTCGTTAAGCCTATCGCCCCGTCGCTGATCCGCTACACGGAGAAGACGGATTACGATGCCCGGACCCGCCAGGATTTACAGGACAAACTTGCCGGTTTCCTGGCGGCATTCCCCGAACCAGGCCACGCCACGCCACCGGCGGCCGTCACCCTGATCCATACCACGCCGGACGCGGATGACCATGTCCTGGCAGCGTTCATCCATAAGGCCACCCGGCAACCGCTTAACCGCTGCCTCAAGATGGCAGCCGTCCTGGCACCGGACCGGAAAACAGAAATCTTCCGCACCGCCTTCCGCCATATGCAGGGTCACGACACCGCGCCGCGGGAATTGGAATGCGTCGATCTGACTTATGACCTCATCGTCAGCGCCAGTTGCTTTGCCCAGCTGAAGCGTCACCGGATGGCGACGCTCCTCTGCCAGAGCTACGATCCGAGCCTGGGGGTCACGATTCCCGAATCGATTCAGGAGGTTGGCATAACCGCCGCCTTCCAGGACATGATTGGGCAAACAGAGGATTTCTATAATGCATTACAGGCCGCTGCACCCACGGCCGCCGACTACGCCCTGACCAACGCCCACCGGAAACGGGTCCTCATGAAGATCAACGCACGGGAGCTTTACCACATCGCCCGCCTCCGGGCCGACCGCCACGCCCAGTGGGACATCCGCAATCTCGCCAAGGAGATGCTCGCCCGGGCGCAGACCGTCATGCCCCTGACCCTGCTGCTGGCCACAGGCAAGGATGATTTTGCCGCCCGCCGGATGGAGATCTATCGGGATTGATAAAAAACAAAAGAAGCAATCCGGACATCTGAATGACGGACGATGGACCCATGAAATGGGGTTTATGCTCATAATCATTGACTATTTCGCCTGAATTGGGTAAAAAGACCCTTC
>CAZTYA010000010.1:0-15713 GCA_964617255.1 uncultured Syntrophales bacterium | reverse complement strand
CGGTCGGGGCCAGCGAGGAGACGGCCAAGGTCATCAAGACGATTGACGAAATTGCATTCCAGACCAATTTGCTGGCTTTGAATGCCGCCGTGGAAGCGGCCCGGGCGGGCGAGGCCGGCGCCGGGTTCGCCGTTGTCGCCGATGAAGTCCGAAATCTGGCCATGCGTGCGACGGAAGCGGCGAAAAACACCCAGGATCTGATTACCAATTCGACCGGCCGGATCAAGGAAGCGACCTCTTTATACGGTCAGGTATCTGAAGCGATGGGGAAAAACGGTGAAATTGCACAGAAGGTGACGGAACTGATCGGCGAGATCGCGGCGGCGTCCCGTGAGCAGGCCCAGGGAATCAGCCAGGTCAATTCTGCGGTCGTGGAGATGGACAAGGTGGCCCAGCAGACAGCGGCGTCGGCTGAGGAATCGGCAAGTGCGGCGGAAGAGTTGAACGCCCAGGCCGAGCAGATGAAGAGTTATGTCGGTGATCTGGTGGTGCTGATCGGCGGCGGGGAGCAGGACGGCGCACCGGCGCCGGTGAGACGCCAAGCGGCAATCCGGAAGGTCCTGGCACGCAGCAAGTCGCCGAAGACAAAGAGCCTGGTTAAGTATCAACACCAAGCGGGAATATCCTCCGGTAAGGATAAAGTCGTCCGGCCGGATCAGATTATCCCTTTGGAGGACGGCGATTTTAAGGATTTTTAGGCACTGCTGTCGGGGGAGCAGGCCGTTGCAGGTAAATTATGATGATTTCATAGAGTGAGTCTTGCATGCAATAGGGGCGAATATGCTTACACCGCAGGAATTGATCGTCAAGGTTAACGGATCGGACATCGCGTCTATTCGGGGAATATTGAACAAAATTATCGATGTTGCCCTTGATCCGAATTCAAATGCCATTGATTTGAAAAACCTGATCGAAACCGATCCGCCCCTGACGGCAAAGATCCTGCGGCGGGCAAACTCGGTCTATTATGGGATGCCGCGAAAAGTAGCCGACATCCTGGAATCGATCATGTTCATCGGTTTCGAATCGGTCAAGGAATTGGCAATCAGTCAGGCCGTGGTAGATCTGTTCCAGAACGGTGCAGTCAGCTCGGGACGCTATTCCCGGAACGCCCTTTGGGTGCATTCGGTGGCGGTGGCCAGTTGTGGAAAACTCATCGCCAGAAGGGAACTGCGCAAAAACGGCAACGAGATTTACACGGCGGGGCTCCTTCACGATATCGGCCTGATTGTAATCGATCAGTTTCTTCGGAATGATTTTCTTAACATGATTAAAGCGATGGAACATCAAAATCAGTCCATCTGGCAGGCGGAAGAAGATGTTTTCCAGTTCTGTCATGACGAGATCGGCGGGCTGTTGCTTAAGGAGTGGAATTTTCCCGATAGCATCAGCCTCGCGGTCCGAGATGCTGAAAGGCCCACGCAGGAGCAGCTGGACCGGCACGAAGTGACGGCTCTGCTTCATATGGCGCACTTTTGCTGCCAGGAAAGAAAGCTGGGTTATATCGAAGCAATGCCCCGGGACACCGAATTATATCAACATTGTCTTGAGAACTTCGGCATCGAGGAGCGGGCGATGGATTTCATCATGGACGATGTAGAAGAACAGATTCACCAGATGGTTGAGCATGACTGGTTCTAAACAGAGAAAAATACCGGAAGGTCGGGTATCCATCCATCAACTGGAGAAAAAGCTCCATGATATGGAGATTCAGCTTCGCCATATCGAAAATGAAAACCGGCTGTCTAAAAGTGAATCACGCACGGCAACGCTCAAATATATTGAAATCATGGAGGAGCTGCGTCGAAAAAATGAATCGCTTGAGGCATTGAAAAATGATTTGGAGGAGCGGGTCAAAGTCCGCACGTCTTCCCTGGAAGCCTCCAATAAAGCCCTCATGGAAGAAATCGAAAAGAATCGCGCCATTCAGAATGAATTAAGGGAAAAGGATAAAAAACTTCTTTACGCCCAGAAAATGGAGGCCGTCGGCACCCTGGCCGGGGGGATAGCTCATGATTTTAATAACTTGTTGATGTGTGTTCAGGGAAACATCTCGCTGGTGCTTCTGGGAATGGATTCAGCACACATGCATTACGACAAAATCAGAAATATCGAAGAGCAGGTGAAAAGCGGCGTTTCCCTGACCCGTCAACTCCTGAATTTTGCCGTCCAGCGGGAACAGGAATTATCTCCCGTCGATCTCAATGAAATCATTTCGAAAACTTTGGCCATGTTCGCCAGAACGCGCAAGGAAATTGCTGTTGAAATGCATTTCGAGGATGATATAGGTTTGGTCAATGCGGATAGAGGACAGATTGAACAAGTCCTCCTCAATCTTTATGTGAACGCTTCTCAGGCGATGCCCGGCGGCGGCCAATTGACCTTGAAGACGGAAAGCGTCTCCCTTGCTGCGGAGGAAGCCCGCCTGTTGTTTGTGGAGGAGGGGCCTTACGTTAAGGTGTCCGTCACGGACACGGGGGTGGGCATGGATGAAAAGACCCGGGAACGGATTTTCGATCCCTTCTTCACGACCAAGGAAATGGGCCGCGGGTATGGTTTGGGTTTGGCGTCGGTTTACGGCATTATCAAGGGACACCACGGTTTTGTCGATGTGCAAAGTCAGAAAGGCAAGGGTTCGACTTTTCTCTTTTACCTGCCGAAAAGCACCGCAGCTTATCAAGAGCAGGAAACACCGGTCAAGGAAGCGATCTTGAAAGGACAAGAAACCGTTCTTTTCGTGGATGACGAGCAGACGATTATTGAAGTCATGCAGGACATTCTGGAAGCCCTGGGATACCGTGTTCTCACGGCGAACAGCGGGGAGGAAGCCGTCAAAATCTACGATTCCATGAAAGGGGAGATCGATCTGGTGATTCTGGACGTCATCATGCCGGGGATGGGCGGTATGGAAACCTTTGAGGCCATCAAGGCCAGGAATGCCGATGTGAAGGTCATTCTGAGCAGCGGCTACAGCGTCAACCACATTGCCAAGGAGATCATGGACCGGGGGTGCCGGGCGTTTATCCAGAAGCCTTTCAACATTGAAACCATCTCCAAGAAGGTCAGGGACGTTTTACAGGAAGCTTAAAAGGCGTTTATAAGGCGTTAATCGCCCAACTGGAACCGTTTCAGTTTTTCCACCAGGGTGGTGCGATTCAAGGCCAAGAGCTTTGCCGCCTTATTCTTGACCCCACCGCTCAATTCCAGCGCTTTCAGGAGCAGGTCTTTTTCAAATTGCGTGACCGCTGCATTGTAATCGAAGCCTTCTTCCGGCAGATCCAGGATCTGGGGCGCCGATTCCGCCCGGTACTGATGGCGGAATTTGTCGGGAAGATCGTCTATCGTAATCTCATCGCTGGTTTTCATCACGACGAGCATTTCCATCAGGTTCTGTAACTCCCTGACATTACCCGGCCAGGGATACTGGATCAGGCAGGCCATCGCTTCCTGTGAAACGACGCCCGGTCTTTTTCCCTTTTTCGCACTGATCTCATGGAGAAAATGATTGGCCAGGATGGCGATATCCGGTCCTCTTTCCCTTAGCGGGGGCAGATAGATGGGAATGACATTGATCCGGTAGAAGAGATCTTCCCGGAATTTTTTTTCTTCGACTGCTTTTTCCAGGTTCTGGTGGGTGGCGGCAATGATCCGCACATCCGCTTCAAAGGTTTTTACCCCGCCGATTCTTTCATACTGTTTTTCCTGAATCGCCCGGAGCACCTTGACCTGAAGCGACGGACTCATGTCGCCGATTTCATCAAGGAAGAGGGTGCCTCCCTGGGCCAGTTCGAATCTTCCCGCGCGGCTCCGGATTGCACCGGTGAAGGCGCCTTTTTCATGGCCGAATAACTCACTCTCCAGCAGATCTTCGGGGATGGCGCCGCAGTTGACCGGAACCAGAGGGTTGTTTTTGCGTGAACTGTTGAAATGAATCGCCTTGGCCACCAGTTCCTTGCCGGTTCCGCTTTCGCCGTAAATCAGCACGGTGCTGTCGGAATCGGCGACTTTCTCGATGGTCGAGAACACTTTTTTCATGCAGTCGCTGTAGCCCAGAAGTTTTCCCAGATCGTATTTTTCCTTCAGATGATCCCGGAGATGGACGTTTTCCTCCCGAAGCTGCGCATAGGATACGGCTCTTTGGACGGTAATACGGACCAGATCGTCTTTCAACGGTTTGGAGATAAAGTCAAAGGCCCCCAGTTTCATTGCCTCCACGGCATTGTTGACGGTTCCATAACCGGTAATGATGATGACCACATGATCCGGCGCCATTTCCTTGGCAAAGCGCAGCAACTCCAGACCATCCACATGGGGCATCTGCAGATCCGTAATGGTAATGTCGTAATGGTCGTCAAGGAAGGCTTTCATCGCTTCCCGGCCGTCTTCAACGGTTTTTACATCATAACCGCTGGCGGTCATCAGTTCAGACAGATTTTGGCGGCTGAGTTCGTTGTCGTCAACGATGAGAATTTTGGCTTTTTTCATGCAGTTTTCCTGGGTGCAGCATTTATTTAATGACAAAGGCTAAAAAAACAGCCGAAACGTCGCGCCGCGGTGCATATTACTAAAATATTGGCAAAAAAGAGTAAAGTTTTTTCTTTGCGGTGCCGATACCTAAAATATCGTTACATTGGATTATATGGTAACACAATCGCGCCTCATTTAAGAAATCTAACTTAACAGAAATATGACGTCTTTAAAAGGTGAAAAGAGCCAAAATACTAACTCATGTCAATAAATTTATGAGAGGTAGAAAATGAATGAAACGGAAGAGATCGTAAGTCAGGTCAGGAAATCGGGATCGGACAGAGAAGGCAAATATCTGACTTTTTCCCTGGCGGGGGAGGAATACGGCATCGGTATTCTCAAGGTCAAGGAAATTATCGGGATGATGCCGATTACCCATGTGCCGCAGACGCCCGATTATGTCAAAGGGGTGGTGAATCTGCGCGGCAAAGTCATCCCCGTTGTCGATCTACGCCTTAAATTTGGTATTGAACCCATTGATTATTCGGAGAGGACCTGCATCATTGTCGTCGAAATCATCCATGCCAATAAGACGATATCGATGGGCATTGTGGTGGATTCCGTTTCCGAAGTGCTGAACATCAAAAACGGTGATATCGAGGATACCCCCTCTTTTGGTACGAAACTCAAGACGGAATTCATTTTGGGTATGGCCAAAACGGGATCGAACGTCAAAATTCTGTTGGATATCGATCTGGTGCTGGCAGACGAAGACGTGGCCGTCATGGAGAATGCCGACCTCATCTAAATTTTCTGCAGACAGGAAAGACGCTGATCACGGATGGTCCTGTAAAACAATGAGTCAGCGGATTGCCCCTCACAGAAAGGGACGTTGCACCGAATCAATCATCGCAAAGCGCGGGTAAGTTATGGAAAAAACATTTTTTTCGACATCAGAGGTTGCTGATCTCTTTGGCATAAGCCGTGTTACGGTCTATCGCTGGGTCAAGGACGGAAAGATTCAAGCCTTTGGGTTGGGGAAAAATTTGAAAATTCCTCTGTTTGAAATTAAACGCCTCCTGCAGGATTTCGGCATTGCCGATCTTTCATCCAACGATCTGGACGGCATTCTGAAGGATCATGGTGTGCGGGAAATTATCCAGGCAACGGCGAAAGACGGCAAGCCGGATCTTTAGCCGCCTGTTCGGTGACCCGCTGATTTCATCCGGGCCGTTGTCCAACCGGGCGAGTGAAAAGAAATGATAACGGCTGGTTCGTATTTTGCTTATAGAAGTTGTCCATTCTTGGGGGGTTG
Organism: uncultured Syntrophales bacterium; assembly: GCA_964617255.1. Classification (GTDB taxonomy): domain Bacteria; phylum Desulfobacterota; class Syntrophia; order Syntrophales; family JAAYKM01; genus JAAYKM01. The sequence goes on along the minus strand of CAZTYA010000010.1, from coordinate 9,931 downwards.
TTTTAACTGATTAAAGGTTGCTTTGCATATGGCGATGCTTGCGGAACTTAAAGAAACGGATTTTCAGAAAATCAGCCGTCTTGTCTATGAACAATGCGGCATCAATCTGCATGACGGGAAGAAAGAGCTGGTCAAGGCCCGCCTGGGGAAACGCCTCCGGGAAGGCAATTTTTCTTCCTTTTCCGAGTATTATAAGTATGTGACAACCAACGAAGGTCAAGATGAACTGGTCATGATGATTGATTCTCTCTCCACGAATCTGACCTATTTCTTTCGGGAAGCGGCGCATTTTGACAAGTTGCGGGCGGTCCTGCCTGAGATGGTGAACGGTCATCAGGCAAGTCGGAGAGGGACGCCCTTTCAGATCTGGAGCGCCGGCTGTTCTTCAGGCGAGGAACCCTATTCACTGGCAATCATTGTTAAGGAAATCCTGGGGGACAAAAATCCGGCTGTTTCGATTTTGGCCACGGATATTTCGACCCGTGTACTCCATACGGCGATCCGAGGGGTCTTCCCGAGGGAGCGGATGAAAAATGTGCCCGATGCCATCATCAGGAAGTATTTCCAGTACGGTTCCGGTAAATGGAGCGGGTTTTATCAGGTTAAGAAAGAAATACGGGATATGGTGCGTTTTTTGAGATTCAATCTCATGGAGCCGCCGCCGGCGGATTTCGTCTCCGACGTCATTTTTTGCCGGAATGTGATGATTTATTTTGACAAACCCACACAGGAAATGCTGGTCAACCGTATTCACCAGATCCTGAACAAGGGCGGTTATTTTTTTGTCGGTCATTCGGAAAGTTTGACAGGGTTAAACCATTCTTTTAATTATATCGAACCGAGTGTTTATCGAAAATAAACTTATGGCTGATTTGATCGTTGGAATTTCGGATTTGAAGGTTAGCAACAACCCCGGCGATATCCTGGTAACCTTTGCTTTGGGCTCCTGCATTGCTGTCGCCATTTATGATCCTGGTGAAGGTGGGAGGATTGCTGCACTATATGCTGCCGGATTCGACGCTGGATTTAAAAAAAGCACAGGACCAACCGGGGATGTTTGCCGATACGGGCGTTCCTCTGCTGTTTAAGTCCTGTTATCGTTTGGGAGCGGAGAAAAAGAGGATGGTCGTAAAAGTGGCCGGTGGCGCCAGCATTCTTGACGACACCAATTTCTTTCGTATCGGGCAGAAGAACATTACGGCCCTGCGGAAGATATTCTGGAAAAACAACGTCATGATTGAAGCGGAAGACACCGGCGCCAACTACAACCGGACCGTGCGCTTGGACCTGTCGACCGGGAAGTTCCTGGTTAAAAGTTCAATGGGAATGATGAAGGAATTGTAATCATGATAGAGAAGATTATACGTTCGGTTCAGAGCATACCAGCCTTTCCGATGACCGTCCAGAAAGTGGCGGAACTGGTTTCCCGCGAAGATTATGCCGTGAGCGATCTGGTCAACCTGATCAAATACGACCAGGCGATTACGGCCAATATCTTGAAGATGAGTAATGCGGCCTATTTTGGTTCTCGCCACAAGATCAAGAGCATTCAGGAGGCCGTCCTCTATCTGGGCCAGCAGAATCTCCTGCGGGCGGTTCAGACGGCCGGCGTATCCCGGTTCTATCGTAAAGTCGGCGGCGGTTATGTCACGCAGGCGCGGGAACTCTGGAGACACTCCGTTGCGGTGGCCATGATGACCCAGATTCTGTCACAGAAAGTGTTTCATTGCGACGATTCGGTTCTCTACACCGCGGGTCTGCTCCACGATATCGGGAAAGTCTTCCTGGGTGAATATGTGCAGGAATCGTTCAATAAGATTGAAGACCTCGTTACCAACCAGGGTTATTCCTTTCTCGATGCGGAAAAAGAAGTGCTGGGGATCGACCATGCAGGTCTGGGCGGTTTGATCGCCGAACATTGGCATTTCCCGCCGGAGATCAAAGACGCAATTGCCTATCATCATCGTCCGGATCTTCTGGACAAGGAGGGGGACCATGTTTCCTGGCTGGTGTACCTTTCCGATCAGTTGTGTCTGATGATCGGCGTTGACGGGGGCATCGACGGTCTTGCCTATAAGGGACTGGAGGAGGCTCTGACACGGTTTCATCTGCGGGAGCAGGACTTGGAACAGGGAATGGTTATGCTGCTGGAAGCGCTGGAAGCGGCGGAAGACGTAATCAATATTGTATAAATGAGGATTGAGGGCACACCATGTCGTTTAATGTACTGATCGTGGATGATTCCAATGCCATGCGATCCGTGGTCCGCAAGGTTATCCAGCTGTCGGGTTTCCGTATGGATAACTGCTATGAAGCGGGCAACGGGAAGCAGGCTCTGGATGTTTTGTCCAGCGAATGGGTCGACGTTATCCTGTCGGATATTCATATGCCGGAAATGGACGGCTTCGAGTTACTGAAGGAAGTGCATCAGCACGATGTCTTCAAGAACATTCCCGTCATCATGATCTCAACGGAAGGAAGCCTGGAGCGGGTGAACGAAGCCTATACCTTGGGTGCGAAGGGGTTTATCAAAAAGCCTTTTCTGCCGGAAGAGCTGAAACGTATTCTGCATGAAGTGATAGGAGTGGGAGATGAAGGAGAATATCAGGCAGACGGTGACGAAGGCGACTTTTGAAGTCTTCGAGAAAATGTTCTTTGTGTTTCTGGAGCCCGTTGAGGATACCCCATTCAAGTATGATTCGGTGTCTTACATCGATTTCAGCGGCCGGGCCACGGGGGGGCTTTGTCTCATGATGTCCCGGGGCCTTACGGCGATGATGGCCGAGAATATGCTGGGGTGCGAGCCGTCGGAAATCACGGAACAGATGATCGAGGATTGTTCCAAAGAGGCGGCGAATATGGTTTGCGGCAATTTCCTGCGCAAAATGAGTGAGCAGGATGTTTTTAATCTGAGTTTACCCCAATACGCGCCGATGGACCAGGCGGCAGGCAAGGGACTGATTTTATCCGGCCCCGATGATATTATCGTTCATTTCGAATCGGAAGATGAGCATCTCCGGGTACGATTGGCCTGGAAAGAAGCGGGTGAGGCCTAAAGGGTGCTGTCATGATCGGCAAAGACGTGACACTGCGGGATTATTTTCTATCCCCGGGCTACATTTACATCAGTGAGGAACCTTCTTTGATCTCCACCGTGGTCGGTTCCTGTGTGGCGGTGTCGCTGTGGGATTGTCAGAAGGAGCGCGGAGCCATGGCCCATTTTCTTTATCCATCGACGGATGAACGATCCCAGGCGTCGGCCCAGTACGGCAATGTGGCGATCCAGTACCTGATCAAACTGTTTCTGGCGGACGGATCGAAGATAAAAAATCTGCGAGCACAGGTGTTCGGGGGGGCAATCAGCCCCCTGGGGGGGTGCAAACGCATCGGTCCGGAAAATGTCCGCATGGCCAGACAGCAACTGACCCGCAGGAGGATTCCGGTTGTTTCCGAGGATGTAGGGGGGTCGATGGGCAGAAAGATCGTTTATAATACCTTAAAAAATGAAGCCATCGTTTACAAGGTGAATCACCTGAGAAAAGGCGACTGGTATCCTTACATTCAAGAGGGCAGATAGGTTGAAAAAGATAAGAGTTCTCATTGTCGATGATTCCGCGATTGTACGGAAAATATTCTCCGAGGAGTTGTCCAAGTATCCGGATATTGAAGTAATTGGGGCGGCTCCCGATCCCTTTGTGGCCAGAGATAAAATCGTTACACTCAAGCCGGATGTGATCACCCTTGATGTCGAGATGCCCCGCATGGATGGCATTACCTTTCTGAGAAAATTGATGAAATATTATCCCCTGCCGACGATTATTGTCAGTTCCCTGACGCAGAAGGGCGGCAAGTTGACTCTGGAAGCCCTGGATATCGGCGCTGTTGATGTGATTGCCAAGCCCGGCGGATCCTATTCGGTCGGTGATATGAGCGCCCAACTGGCGGAAAAGATCCGTATGGCCTCCCGGGTCAATGTGGTCCGGAAAGAAGAGGAAAGCACCGCCGGTGTGTCGGAACCGATTCGGGCCCTGGCCCAGACGACCAATAAGGTGATTGCCATCGGTGCATCCACCGGGGGAACGGAAGCGTTGAAAAACGTTTTAACCAAAATGCCCTCCAATTCGCCCGGTATTGTCGTCGTCCAGCATATGCCGGCCCATTTTACGACGGCCTTTGCCGAACGGCTCAACGGTATCTGCCAGATGTCCGTGAAGGAAGCGGAGGATAACGACTCCGTCACGCCAGGCACCGTGCTGATTGCTCCCGGGAATTATCACATGATCTTCCGGAGAAGCGGCGCCCGGTATTACGTCGAAATCAAGACGGGACCCATGGTGCATCATCAGAGACCGGCAGTGGATATCCTGTTTAAGTCCACAGCCAAATATGCCGGAGCGAACGCGATCGGCGTGATTCTCACCGGAATGGGCGCGGACGGCGCCGAAGGACTGCTGGAAATGAAACAGGCCGGTGCCGGCACGATTGCTCAGGATGAGAAATCGTGTGTTGTTTTCGGTATGCCGAAGGAGGCGATTAAACTGGGGGCGGCGGACAAGATCGTTCCCCTGGACCAGATTGCTCAAGAGATTATAAGGATGGTATAAAATGACTTATCAAGCACTCACATCATTGATTGACAACATGGCATCGGATTTTCTTTTCCTTGACGACCGGGATATCGACATCGCTTCGGCGGGGAAATTCTTGAATTATCTTGATCAGATCCTGGCGGCGGGAGAAAAAGCCGGTACGACGCCGATCCTCAAGGTTTCCCGTTCCCTGAGTCATATTCTCGGGAAGTGGCTCATTGACCAGGTGAAGGATAAAGAAGCGGGATTTGGTATGATTGAAAAGGGGATTTCCCTCATGCAGGAAGTGGCCGAAGCGTATAAAAATACCGGCGCCTACGGCGGCGATGCCGGTCCATTTGTGGCCGATTGTGCAAACTTGCTCGGTGAAGACATTCCTGCCACGGGGGTTTCTCCGGAAGCCGTTTCCACATCGGCCGGTGTAGCAACAGGGGTTCCTGCCGCCGAAAAAGCCGCAGCGGCGCCGCCGAGCGAAGCCGCACCGCCGGTCGATCAACTGCAGGATGATTCCCTCCTCAAAGATTTTATTGTTGAGGCCTCTGAATATATTGACGAAATTGAAGTCAACATCCTCAATCTCGAACAGGAACCGGAAAACAAGGAATACATCAATGCCATCTTCCGCCCTTTCCATTCCATCAAGGGTGTCGCAAGTTTTCTGAATCTCACCATCATCCGGGATCTGGCCCATAAACTGGAAAACCTCCTGGACAAGGCGAGAAACAGCGAACTGGACGTGACCCCGCCGGTGATCGATGTCGTCCTGGACGGCGCCGATGTCCTGAAAGTTTTGGTCGGCAAGCTGAAAACCGAACCGGAAAACAGCCAGAAGATTCCGGAAGGACTGGATCTGGACGAGTTGAAAAAACGCATTCAGATGGTGGAGGAAGGGCGCGTTGATATCCCGGCCAAGAAAAAGTTGGGCGAAATCCTGGTGGAAGACGGCGTCATAAACCAGGAGACCCTGAAAAAAGGTCTCGAAGCGATTGAGAAGGAACCGGGGGCGAAAATCGGTGAGGTGCTGATCAAAGAAGGAGAGGTAACCCCCAAACAGGTTTCCCAAGCCCTGCGCAAACAGGTCGATCAGGTGTCCGATGCGTCGACGATCCGCGTGGATACGAGAAAACTGGATGATATGATCGACATGGTGGGCGAGCTGGTCATTACCCAGTCGATGGTTCAGCAGGACCTGAACACGAGCCTCCATGCCGACCGAAACCTCACGCGGGACATTGCACAACTCTTCCGCATCACGTCGGGCCTTCAGCGGGCGTCCATGGGGCTGCGCATGATCCCCATCAAGCAGACCTTCCAGCGCATGTCACGACTGGTCAGGGACCTCTCGAAGGCAGCCGGCAAGACGGTTTCCGTCGAAATGGAAGGGGAAGACACCGAGATTGATCGGAACATGGTGGACGAAATCTATAACCCGCTGGTTCATATGATCCGCAATTCCATCGACCATGGTTTGGAAGTACCGGCGGACCGCCTTCGGGCAGGGAAGCCTGAAAAAGGTCTCATCCGTTTATCCGCTTATCACCGCGGCGGGAACATCGTCATCGAAATCACCGACGACGGTCGTGGTCTGAACAAGGAAAAAATCCTGGAAAAGGCGATAAAAAACAGGGTTGTGCAGAGTGGTGAGGGACTGACGGATGCCGAGATTTATCGGCTCATATTCCTCCCGGGCCTCTCGACTGCGGAGAAGGTGACGGATATCTCCGGTCGCGGCGTCGGCATGGATGTGGTCAAGCAGGCTGTGGAAAAATTGCGGGGGAAAATTGAAATTGAAAGTAAAATCGGCGAGGGCACAACCTTTATCACCAGATTCCCCTTGACGATGGCCATCATCGACGGAATGATTGTCAAAGTGGGACCGGAGCGCTACATCCTGCCGACTACGGCCATCCGCCAGGCCTTGCGGCCGACGCGGGAATCCTATAACAATGTTGTGGGGAAAGGGGAGACGATTAACGTTATGGGACACCTGATGCCGTTGGTCCGTCTCTATCAGCTTTTCGGCATTGAACCGGAGTATAAGGAGCCCTGGGAGGCCATTGGCGTCGTCGTTGAGGGAGAGGATCGGTCCAAGTGTCTTTTGGTGGACAAAATCGTCGGTAAGGCCGAGGTGGTCATCAAGAGTTTGGGTGAGGGTTTTAAAAATATCAGGGGCATTTCCGGTGGCGCGATTCTGGGCGACGGCCAGGTGGGATTGATCATCGATCCGGAAGGGTTGTTTGACTTCAGTGAAAAATAGCGGCGTCGGTTGCACCCAAAACAGCAGGGACGGGAATTATTTTAAGGAGAGGAAGGAAGAGGTATGGATAAGAGCATTAAAATATTGATCGTAGATGATTTCGCGACGATGAGGAAGGTGATCCGGAATCTGCTGAAACAAAGCGGCTATGAAAACATTGTTGAAGCAGAAGACGGCGTGAACGCCCTGAAAATTCTGAAGTCCCAGAAAATCGATTTTATCGTATCCGACTGGAACATGCCGAACATGAGCGGTTTGGAACTGCTGAAGGCGGTTCGGGCCGACGAGGATCTGAAGACCCTGCCTTTCTTGATGGTCACGGCGGAAGCCTTGCAGGAAAACGTCGTGGCCGCCGTTAAGGCGGGTGTGAGCAATTATATCGTGAAGCCTTTTACGTCGGAAACGCTTGATGAAAAGATCAAAAAAATCATGGAGAAGATGTAACCCACTAATCTGAAGAGGAAAAGAAGATGAACGTCAAATTTATTAACCCATTTTTAGAAGGAACGACCAGTGTCCTGAACACCATGGCTTTTATCGCGCCCCGTGCAGGGAAACCCTATTTAAAGAAAGACAGCATGGCCGTGGGGGATATTTCCGGCATCATCGGTTTGACCGGTGCCGCCCGGGGGTCTCTGGCGCTCAGCTTCAGCAAGGGTTGCATCCTGAAAATCGTTTCCAACATGCTGGGTGAGGAGATTAACGAGATCAACGGGGATATCAAGGATGCCGTAGGCGAGTTGACCAACATGGTTTCCGGGGTGGCCCGGAAAAAACTCGAAGCGGAAGGCCTGAATGTCACGGCCGCCATCCCCACCGTGGTTTCGGGTCCGAGCCATTCCATCGTCCACGTGCTGGGGGGACCCAGCATCATTATCCCCTTTGAGATCGATGAGGGGCCCTTCGTTGTTGATATCTGTCTGTCCGATGGGACTTAAGGACGTCCGGAGAGCGGCGGCATGACAGGCGGTGGAAGCACCGCCGGAGGTGCCGCCGCCGGAGCCGCTGCCGTTTCAACCTTGTTCTGAATCAAAATAATACTAATTCTCCGGTTGCGGGGGTCCCGGGGATCTTCCTTGACGTAAAGCTCCTGATCCGCGTAGCCGACTACCCGCGCAATCCGGGAGGGTTCGATGCCGTTATCCTCCAATTCACGGCGGGCGGCGGATGAACGCGATGTGGACAATTCCCAGTTTGTAATTTGACCGCCCCGGAAGGGCGCCGAGTCCGTATGGCCTTCAATGGCGACGCGGTTCGGTACATCCCGGATATTTTCCGCTACGATTGCCAGGATCTGCTTGGCCTTGACCGTCGGGTCCGCGCTTCCCAGTTTGAACATGGGGCTGCCCTCCATATCCACGATCTGGATCCGGACGCCCCCTTCAACCACATCGACAAATATTTGATTTTTAACGAATTTTAACTTTTCCTCAATAGCCGTCTTGAGCTTTTTGACCAGGTCTTCCGAAGATATGCCCTGTTTATCCGATTTGACCACACTGAAGCCCATCGATCCCTTGACCTGCCCCTGGGAATCCTTGGCGGCGCCGGCGCCGTCTTTATTTAAGCCTTTGGCGGACATCTGTGCCCCCATCCCCTGCTTGTCCAGGACCTTGGCGGATTGGGCCATAAAGGACTGGCCGGATCCGGTCATTTCCTTGAAGATGTTGAAGTTTTTAAAATATTCGGACAGGGCGAGACGTTTTTCCGGCGAGACCATGGTAATCAGCCACAGAAGCAGAAAGAAGGCCATCAAGGCCGTCACGAAGTCGGCGTAGGCGACTTTCCAAGAACCGCCGTGATGCGCCGCATGTACCTTTCTTTTTCTCTTGATAATAATGATGGGGGAGGAGCGATCGTCCATTATTTTTTCACCTGACGGAACGCTTCTTCCACTTCGGCAAAGGTCGGCCTGGCTTCCGGGGGGATAACCCGCCGGCCGAATTCCACGGCGACCTTGGGCGCCGCGCCTCCGATGAAGGACAGAAGCGATACTTTAAGTACCATGAGATACTGGAGATGTTCGGCTGCCTGGTGTTCCAGGTTCCGGCCCATGGGGCCCACAAAGCCGTAACACATTAATACGCCCAGAAACGTACCGACCAGAGCGGCGCCGATGTGCTGCCCCAAAACCTCCGGGGGCTCACCGATATAGCCCATGGTGATGACAACACCCAAAACCGCCGCGACAATTCCCAATCCCGGCAGGGCGTCGGCGACGAAATTGACGCTCTTGGAGGGATTGGTCAATTCCTCCGAGTGGGTTTCCAGTTCGCTTTCCAGGAGGGCGTCCAGTTCATGGGGGGCAATCGTCGTGGTCATGACGGTGCGCAGGGTATCGGTAATCAGATTAATGGCCCGCTCATTCTTCAGAATCCGGGGATATTTGCTGAACACAGGGCTTTCTTCCGGCCGGTCCACATCCGATTCAATGGAGACCAGCCCCTGCTGCCGGATTTTATAGAAAATTCCGTTCAGAAGCAGCAGCGCCTCCAGATAATCATCCTTGGAAAGATGTTTGCCGATAAAAATACCCACAACGGCGCGGGCGACCTTGCCGACCAGTTTAAGGGGAGAAGAGATGAGAAACCCGCCGATGGCGGCGCCGAAAATGATGATGATCTCCGCCGGTTGAATCAGGACCGACAGGTTTCCATGGGCGATGAGGTAACCTCCGATCACGCAGGAAAGAACGACAACAACACCGATGATCGCATTCATGATTAATCCAATCCCCCTCTTTTAGCCCGCAGGATTTCCCTTTCCTTCTCAAAGACAAAGCGCACGATTTCATTCCGAATGTGATCATCCATATCCAGAAACTTCAGGGCTACACGATATTCATTTTCGCTTTTAGCGGCGGACAGCACCTGTCCATAGAGTTGGACGGCTACCGGAGGAAGTGAAAAGAGAATGATTTTAACTTCCACGATGGCGCCGACGGCCATGGCAGCGTCGGAAAGAAAATCCATGCCGTTTGCGCTGATTGTGACGGGCTTTGACGGCAGCGCTTCGAAGCCGCCCTGATAGACCGCAATCATCCGCATAACCGCATCCAGTTTAGCGTTGATGGTCTTCAACCACA
>CAZTYA010000009.1:0-15850 GCA_964617255.1 uncultured Syntrophales bacterium | reverse complement strand
GGCGCCCGGGGCTTTTGCAACGTCAATATCGAGGCGATGATGATCGACTACATCCGAAGCCGTTACGGCCCAAAGCGGATCGCCGTTGTCGATACCGACTGCCATCATGGCGACGGCACCCATGATATCTTCTGGCATGATCCGCATACCCTGTGCATTTCCATCCATCAGGACGGGCGAACCCTCTACCCCGGCACAGGTTTCCACCAGGAATTGGGCGGTCCCAACGCCCTGGGAACGACCATCAACATCCCCCTGCCGCCGGGCACCTCGGATGCAGGCTTTCTGCACGCCCTGGACTATGGCATCCTTCCCATCCTGGCGGATTTCAAACCGGATGTGATCATCAATTCGGCGGGTCAGGACAACCATTATACCGACCCGATCACGAACATGCGATTTACCGCCCAGGGTTACGCCATTCTAAACGATAAACTCGCCCCGGACATCACCGTTCTGGAAGGGGGGTATTCCATTGAGAAGGCCCTGCCGTACGTCAATGTCGGCATCATTCTAGCCATGGCAGGTCTTGATTACAGCCATGTCCGCGAGCCGGACTACGATGCGGCGGCCCTCAAGCAGACACCCGATATCGACCGGTTCGTGGAAAAATCGACCGAAGCCGCCTATCAACTCTGGAAGGAACGCCATGCACTGAGGCGGAAGCTGGTGGGACAAAACCGAAGCATGACCCGGCGAAAACACATCTATTATGACACCGACGGCATCAGTGAAGAGCAGGAAGAAACGGTCCTCATCTGCGAAGACTGCGGCGGCATGGTCACCATAGACTCCGAAGCGGATACGGGCCGGCACATCTTTGCCGTCATGGTCCCTTATCTGGCCTGCCCCCGTTGCCGCCAGGCAGGCGAGAAGGCCTTCGACCAGGCCGATCACCGCCGGTTCTCCACCGTTTATTTTCAGGACAAGGATCGTGATTTATTTCAGGTCAAATAGGGGCCGAAACAATCGCCTCCTTTTTCCATGAGATTTGTGGTAAAGGGCGGCAATTCATAACGAACAAGGAGTGTACACATGAGCGACGAAGAAATTATCCGGAAACGGACCCAGGAAACGGCGAAAAGACTCTTCAGCGGCGGGGTGAAAATGGACCCGCCCTATGTGATGTGGAAGGAATTCGACCGGGATCTGGCCAACGAATTCTCTAAATTCATCACCGGCGGTCTCTATTCCCGGACTGTTTTGACCCTGCCGGAGCGTCAGATGGTTGCCTGTGCGGTTCTGGGAGCGATTCGAGCGACGGACGAACTGAAACTCCACGTGAATGCGGCCTTGAATGTCGGATGCGATCCGGAGAAACTGACGGAAGTCTTCTTTCAGATGGCCCCCTACGCGGGCATGCCCGCGGTTAACGAAGCCCTTGAAGTCTATCGGAACGTGCTGAAGGAACGGGGCGAATGGCCCATGAAAAGAAAAGCGGATTAGGCCGCTTTCAAATACTTCCATTTTTATGGATAGTTACACCCACCCTGAATTACGCAAGGGAATCCTGTGGGGCCAGCTCCGGGGTATGGGGATCGTCGTGGCCTTTACCGCTTTAGTCGTCCTTGCGGCCATCCTCATGGGCGCTTCGGGCCTGAAGAAAATGGGAACCTCGCCGCCGTTACCGTAACCGGGGATCGAAGGAATCCCGGATCCCTTCGCCCAGCAGGTTATATCCCAGCACGGTAATCAGGATGGCCAGGCCGGGATAAAGGGACAGCCACCAGGCGATATCGATGTTGTCCTTTCCGGCCGTCAGGATGTTGCCCCAGCTGGGCGTGGGGGGCTGGACGCCGATGCCCAAGAAACTGAGGGCCGACTCGGTCAGGATGGCCCCGGCGACACCCAGGGTCGCGGCCACCAGGACCGAGGCCATGGCGTTGGGCAGGATGTGGATGAAGATAATCCGCAGGTCGCTCGCGCCGATGGCCCGGGCGGCCAGGACAAAATCCCGCTCCTTAAGGGAAATGAAATCGGCGCGGACCAGGCGGGTGATCCCCATCCAGCCCGTGGCGCCGATGATGATCATGATGTTCCAGATTGAGGGTTCCAAAATGGCGATGACTGCAAGGATCAGGAAAAACGTGGGAAAACACAGCATGATATCGACAAACCGCATGAGAATTGTATCCACCCACCGACCGTAATACCCGGCCAACGCCCCCAGAATGGTCCCGATCAACACAGCGATCCCCGTGGCCACAAAACCGACCTTCAGCGAAATCCCCGCCCCCCAGATCATCCGGCTGAACACGTCCCGGCCAAGCTGGTCGGTTCCGAACCAATGCGCGGGAGAGGGAGGAGCCAGGATGTTTGTCAGATCGATAGCGTTCGGCTCATAAGGAGCAAGCCAGGAGGCCAGAACGGACACCATAAACAGGAACAGAACAACCATACCGCCCGCGACGGCCATTTTGTTCCGGAAAAAACGTTTCCAGAAATCGGATGCCATGGAATCAGTCCCCGAAAAAAAATGACAATGATATTTTTAAACCGGATGTAATCCCGGCGGCTGCAATGGTTACCTTTACAGCATCTCCGGCGTGAAGGCCACCACCTGATCGATCACGGCGGCATCGGTCAGGACCATGACCAGACGATCCAGCCCCAGGGCAATCCCCGCCGCCTCCTTCATCCGTGACAGGTCGTCGAGAAAAGACTCCGGCATGGGTGAAGGGACCTTCCCCAGCCGATTCCGTTCCGCAATCGCCTCCTGAAAACGGCGGCGTTGCTCGGACGGATCCGTCAGTTCCGAGAAACCGTTTGCCAGTTCCATCCCGCAAACATAGAGTTCAAAACGTTCCGCAACCCGGGAATGGTCGTTTTTTCTTCGGGCAAGGGATGCCAGCGGCAAGGGATAATCACATAAAAAGGTCGGCCTGCCAAAACCCAGGTGCGGTTCCACCTCTTCAACCAGGATTTCCTCAAAACGGTCCGCCGCCAGAACATCTTCGGCGGTCATCCCCGTATAGCGCCGGAATGCTTCGTCAACCGTGATCCTCTCCCAGGGCGGTTCCAGATCAATCGCCTGCCCCTGATAAACAAAACACCTTCCTAAAGCCAACCGCTGCGCCGTATCGGCGATCAGATTTTCACAGTCCGCCATGAGCGCAGTATAATCCTCGCCGGCCCGGTACCATTCCAAAAGCGTGAATTCGGGGAGGTGCCTTCTCCCCCGTTCCCCCTCGCGATAACATTTGCAGATCTGAAAGAGCCTCTCATACCCTGCAGCCAGCAGTCTTTTCATGCAGACTTCCGGCGACGGATGCAAAAACCAGGTCCCGCTCGGGAAGGAATCCACATACACTTCCGGGGCCGGCGCGGGAATTCGGTTGGGAGTCTCCACCTCCAGAAAATCCCGGGCGTAAAAAAAGTCCCGGATCGCCGCCACAATCGCCTGACGCCTCCGTAGCGACGCCTTTTTCCCCGCCAGCTTCCAAACTGCAGCGGTCACGCTATTCCTTGACCCGCGTCAGGTATTCCCCGGTTCGGGTATCGACACGAATCTTATCCCCCTCCTCAACAAAAGCAGGGACATTAATCTTGTAACCGGTTTCCAGGATGACGGGCTTGTTGTTCCCCGTAACGGAATCACCCTTGGCCCAAGGCTCAGCTTCCTTGACCACCATGTCCACAAAATTGGGAATGCTGATCCCCAGGGCGCGGTCCTCGAAGAACAGGATTTCCGCTTCCAGGTTTTCCAGGAGGAAATTGGCCGCATCGCCGACCTGATCGGCGGTCAGGAATACCTGCTCGTAGGTGTTGTTGTCCATGAAGCAGTACTTCCCCTCTTCCATATAGAGGAACTGCATCTTCTTTTCCTGGAGATCGGCTTCGTCGAAGCTGTCGACAGAGCGGAACGTCCGCTCGAACTGGGATCCGTTGATCATGTTCTTCAGCTTGCACCGGTAGAGGGCCTGACCCTTGCCGGGTTTGACAAAATTGAACTCCGTGATGATATACGGATCGCCCTCAATCTTCAGCCGCAATCCCTTCCTTAAATCACTTGCATTATACATCCCGTTTCTCCTTTGCTGGTCAATTATATTCTTAAGTTCTTATTTTAGTTGATGTTTAATGAATTACGCCCTCTCCCCATACCATGCAAACTCCCCGGAAGACAAGGAAGAATGTAGCGGCAGGGGCACTTTCCCCCGCCCTTGCGCCGTATCGACGACGTAGCTCGGCTGGCAAAGACCCGAGCACTCCCGCCAGATCTTTTCCATGATGGTCTTCCCAATCTCCAGGTCCACCCGGAAGTGACCCGCCCCGGCCACGGGTTCGCATTGAAAAAGATAGTAGGGGCGGACAGAGATACGCTGGAGCCCATAAAGGAGATTCCGCATGGCGGCAAAGGAGTCGTTAACCCCCCTCAGGAGAACCGATTGGTTGGAAACGGGAATCCCCGCCTCCAGGAGCATTTCGCAAGCCCGGGAGGACTCCGGTGTGATTTCAGCAGGATGATTGAACTGCGTGTTGAGCCAGAGGGGACGATGATGCTTCAAAATCCGGCAGAGGGCTTGGGTAATCCGCATGGGCAAAACCACCGGTATCCGGCTTCCGATACGGAGCACTTCCACGTGGGGAATGGCGCGAAAGGCCCCCAGCAGCGTGTCCAGTTTCCGGTCGCTCCAGATCAGGGGATCCCCGCCGGAGAAAATCACCTCCCGGATTTTCCGGTTTGACGAGACGTATTCAACCATCTGAGCGATATCGATTGTCTCCGCGGCACTTCCCGCTGATCGCCAGCGGCGCTTCCGGTTGCAGTGACGGCAGTGAACCGCACATTGCCGGGTAACCATGACCAGACAGCGGTCGGCATAGCGATGGATTACGCCCGGCACGGGCATCGCCGCCTCTTCCTGCAGGGGGTCGGGATCACAACCGTTGCCGCAATCCAATTCCTGACTCCGGGGAATACACTGGATATGGATGGGATCGCTGTCCCGGCCTGAGCCTATCAAAGACAAGTAATAAGGCGTGACACAAAGCGGATAATTATTCGATACCTTGACTATTTCCTCCCGTTCAATGCCGTGGGCGAGAATTTTTTCCGGGAGTAAAATGGGATCACACAGGCGATGGGCAAGCTGCCAGCGCCAGTTGTACCAGTCTTTTTCCGGCACCTCCCGCCAAGGTGTCATCGCCCGTTCCCTTCCCTGTGTCATTGATGCCAAATCCTTATAAGATACCGGTATTTCAGGGGGCTGCTTCTACCACAAATTCCCCGAACATGAAAGCATATTGTGGTTCGCAAGTCCCCCACTTTCGGGATCAGATCATGGCCGGGGAGCATCCTGTCGTTAATCCCATAATAGGGATTGCTTTGTCCGGTTATTTTCGTTATCCTGCAGGCGTAAACATACTTGAGACGTGGATCGGTTTTTGTCGGGGGTTATTTATATAATCATCTGGGGACCCATCAACGACTTCTTGCCACGGGAGGTAAACAACGTATGGAGACTTTGTCCAAAGATGACTTGAAGGCACTGGTACAAAAACGTAAGGACCTCTGTATTTCCATTTACATGCCCACCCACCGCTCCGGCGTGGAAACCCAACAGAATCAAATCCGGTTTAAGAACCTGATCCGCGACGCCGAAGAAAGGCTGATCGCATCGGGTATGAAGCCTCAGGATGCCCGGAGTTTTCTGGAAAAGGCCCAGGGCATGGTTAACAATGTCTTGTTTTGGCGGCAGCAAAGGGACAGCCTGGCCCTCTTTCTGTCATCCGACCTGTTTTTACATTACAACCTGCCGGTCCACACGGCGGAACTGATTGTCGTCACCGACCGGTTTCACCTCAAACCGCTGTTGCCGCTGTTGTCACGGGATGAGCATTTTTACATCCTCACCCTGAGTCAGAACGAAGTCAAATTATACGAAGGAACCTCTCTGAGCCTGCGGGAGATGAAGATCGAGGGCCTCCCCCAGGGAATGGGTAAGGCGCTGCAGGCGGACGAACCGGAAAAGCAGGTCCGTTTCCGTTCCGGAAGCGGCGGGGGGGAGCGGGGCGCCATGATCTCCGGCCACGGAGCAGAAATCGAAGACACGAAAGATAACCTCCTGCGTTATTTCCGCCAGGTTGACCGTGTACTTAAGGATGCCCTGAAGGACGAACACGTGCCCTTGATCCTGGCGGGTGTGGAATTCCTGTTTCCCATTTACCGGGAAGTAAATACCTACCCCGCCCTGTTTGAGGAAAACATCGCGGGCAACCCCAAGCGATTAAGCAAGGAAGGGCTCAAAAAGAAGGGCTGGGCGCTGGTCAGTCAGCATTATGCAAAGGATATCGAAAACGCCGTCAACCTGTATCAGCAGTCGCAAGGCACGGGGCTGACCGCCTCCAACATCAAAGACATTCTGGTCGCCGCGCACCAGGGGCGGGTTGGTGTACTTTTCGTCCCCCTGGAAAAGGAACTCTGGGGGAGCTTCAAAAGTGATTCAGGACAGGTCACCTTCTCCGAAACCCCGGTGACGGGGGGAGAAGATCTTTTCGACCTGGCAGCGATTCTAACCCATGTCCAGGGGGGCAATGTTTTCGCCCTTCCGCCGGAAAGCATCCCCGAAGGTCTGAGTATTGCCGCCCTGTTCCGTTACTGACCTATTCAGAAGATTTTATCAAATCGTTTTACTTCAGGAGCCTCTTTCCTCACGGAAAGGGGCTCCGATCTTTTCGGCGTTGCCCGCAGCACCTTAGACCGGACTTTTCCCGTGATGTTCCAGGTATCGGCGGCGGACCAGCTCCTTGGTCATCGCCCGCTTCAGCAGGGCCTGCAACTCCGGATCTCTTACCTCATCCAGGCTTTCCTCGATCATCTGCTTGTCCCTCTTTTTCAACAGAGCCGCCGTCGGGTGGAAGAAGTCCTTACTCTCCCTGTCCGTAGAAACAGCGGTGAAATTCCCGACGGAAAAATGCAGGCGTTCGACCGGTTCCGCCGTCCACTGGCTCTGAATTTTTTCCAGAATGTCCTGTTTGAGAAACTGAAGCTGGTGCATCCAGATGGATGTCGAGACCTTGACGAAAAGGGTTCCGCCTTTGATCCGATCGGGACTGGTTTGCCCGGCAATCATGTTGCCCACGGTCTTTTTCCAGGCGTCTTTCAAGCGATTGTCTTCAACCGGCACGTGAACACCCGCTTTTTTCAGGATGCGGGCTAAGACATCCCCGATCGGCTGCAGTTGCCGTTGTCCCGTTCTTCTGGTCATCACCTTCCTCTTTATTGAAGAATACCGGCGAAGGATCGCCGAAAACACCCTGAAAGAACCACCGTCAAAAGGGTTGATCCCCACCCGTAAATGGGATACGATTCTGCAAATTTCGTCAAGGAGATGATTATGGCCCTAACAGAAATGATCCAGAAAATCAAGGCACGGCCCGATTACCACAAAGTCGGCATGATCCTTTGTCATAACGGCGTGGCCCGGGCAACCTCACGGGACGGGAAACCCGTCAGCGAATTGACCGTCACCGTTGATTATCAGCGGCTGGCGGAAGTCGTCACCGAGATGAAAGCCAGGCCCGGCATCATCGACGTGCTCGTGGAAATCAACGAAGGCAAACTGAATATCGGCGACGATGTCATGTATGTTGCCGTGGCCGGTGATTTTCGGGAAAACGTTTTTCCCGTTCTGATGGATACGGTCAACACGGTCAAGAAAGAAGTAACCAAGAAAAAAGAAGCATGACTTCTCTTGATGTGGAATGGATAGACAGAAAGGGGTAAAAGCTCCAGGCTTTTACCCCTTTTCCCTTTCTAGTAACTTGCTTAACAAATCTTCACTATTGAGATCTCTGGCAATTTTTCAGGGCCTCATCTTTCGTGGAGAAACAGACCCCTTCTTTTTCTTTACAGAGCGCCGCTGTCGTTTTTACAATCTCGCCTTTGATACAACAGTAGCAAGGTTTCTGGCAACGCTGCATGGCCTCATCCTTGGTCCGGTAGCAAATGCCGCCCTTTTCCTTGCATATGGCCGGTGTGGTTTCTACCAGCTCCCCATTGATGCAGCAGTAACAACGCGGTTGACAACGTTGCTGGGCCAGTTCCTTCGTCGCATAGCAAACGCCGCCGGCCTTTTTGCATTCCCCTGCTGTCACCTGCTTGATCTCGCCGTTGATGCAGCACCAGCACAATCGCTCCATACAGCGTTTGACGGCTTCATCTTTTGTCCTGAAACAGATTCCCCTCTTCTCTTTGCAGAGCGCCGGTGTGGTTTCTGTTACGTCGCCGTTAACACAGCACCAGCATCTGATTTCCTGCTGACAGATTCGTTTCGCCTCCGCTTCCGATAAGAAAAAAGCACCGCCCTTTTCCTTACACGTTGCCGGAGTTGCGGGCATAACTTGACCGTTTAAACAGCACCATCCCCGGGCATTCACCGCCCAGCTTTCCCCCGGCGATAAGAGCCCTCCATAAACCAGTAACCCAAGAACCAACACCGCAACGACCAGTCCAAACCATTTTTTCATACAGGCCCCCTATTTTTTTTGGTAAAGGATGATTGATTTTCGATTTACCCGGACACGCGACCACGGACAAGAACTATAGGAGAGTCAACCGGTTCTGTCAACGATCATTTCCAAGACCGTCTGTCAAACCAGGGACCAGTTTTGTCACCATGGACAGAAAGTTCCGGGTGAGAAAAGGTTCCAGGGTGTTCCCCGCCATTCGGCCCATCTGCTCGCAGATAACCGCCATTTCCACGGAATCGCGATAGACACGTTTGGACCGGAGAGCGTCAAAAAAATCCGAGATAGCCGTCATCCGGCTGCAGAGATTTTGCCGCCAATCCGGGGAAACCTTGGGATAACCGGAATGATCGTACAGCATGTGATGCTCATAGGCGACAATCGTCGCCAGGGGAGGGATGCCGGGTTTGTTCATCAGGTACTCCGCGCCGCGCTGGGGATGCTTGCGGACAGATTCCCATTCCTTTGCGGTCAATTCCCCCGGCTTGTTGAGAATCTCTTCCGGGATGGAAATCTTGCCGACATCATGGAGCATGGCGGCCACGCCCATGTCATGCAGCAAATCATCCTTCATTTTTAAGGCCATGGCCTGGGCTATGGTGAGAATGCAGACGTTCGTCGAATGGGTAAAGGTGTATTCATCAAGGACACGCACGGGCGAAAAATGCAGCAGCACCGTTGAACCCTGGCGAATCGCGTTAATAATATCGGTGACCACCAGCCGGATTTCACGATCGGGCAGGTTGCGGTGTTCCCGAAAGGCGTCATAGACCCCGATCATGACATCCGTATCCCGTTCATGAATGGCCTTGAATTGCTGGGAAACCTGGAACGCCTTCTGCTGCTCTTCACTTCCACCATCCCCGCTATCTACGGTTGTGGCGTACTCCGCCTCTCCATCCTCCACACCATAAGCTTCCGCATCAAAATTGTACCCCAGGCCGACTTTACCGAACCGGATATGGGGGAAAAGGTCCGTTTCGACTAAAGATTTCGGGTTAACCGTAAACACTTCAACAAAGGCGGTCATCTCTTGCAAACTGACTCCCCGCTGCAAATCAAGATGCTGAATCCCCCGGCTGCGGAACATTTGGATAAAACGGCCGCTGTAGAGCGAATCCTCCAACGCCTCCCGGTCAACAACAATACGGTCGTCGACAAAAAGGAGCGGCAGCCCCTCGTCCTCGCCGATGGCCTCCAGGAGATGATCATGGGCCGTCCCGATGGAGGCAAGCGTCAGGGGATGGGCTGTTGTATACTGGTGCGCATGGGTAATCGCCGGCAGAAAGGCCCGGACGAAACGGAGGATGAGGTCTTGTTTCAGAGGATTCATAGCTGATCCACCTTCAATGTTTTCATCACCTGCAGCGCCCGGCTGGACAGAACATGGGGTCGGCCGCGAGAAATCTTCTGCAGAATCGGGGACGCATCCGCAGCGGGATATTTCCCAAGGGATTCAATGATTTCCAGCTTCAGCAGATGAGCATTCCTTCGGGAAAACAGGAAGAAAGATCCCAGCACGTCGCGCAGCACCGGCAGAACCGACGGGTCGCCCACATCCGCCAGGGCCTGGACAGAGGCCTTCTTGATGTCAAAACCGGTTTTATCCAGTCCCCGTTTCTTGAGAAAACCAGCCAATTTCAAGGTAATCTCGCGGTTCGATGCCAGACCGGCCAGTGCAATGGCCTTCAGACAACGGTCCGCATCGGGGGAATTCAATTCCTCCAGCAGGACCTTGTCCGCCTCCGGATCTCTCAGGGCCAGCAGGGTGTGAAGCAGTTCCTGTCGGACCCGGGGGTGGGAATGGCCGAATAAAGGATGAACGGCTTCAGCCACTGTCGGATCATCGAGCTGCCGGAGAATGATCAGCAGGTTCCGGACAAAATACCAGCGTTTATCCTTTATTCGCTTGAGGACGTGATCCTTGACGGAGACACCCAGCCGTTTGAACAGATTCAGATAATACAGACGCAGGGCCTTGTTGTCCTCTTCCGCCAACCGGTCCAATAGTGGATCGATGAAGGCGGAACCGACCATGACGATCAGCTTTGTGATCTCAGGATGTTTCTCCGGACTCACCTGCGAAAAAGCCTTGAGCACCTCATACGTGAAATCACGGTCGGCAATTATGTCGGTCAAATCACTAAGCGGTGTTTCCGGATCGTCCGGTGGACCAGCCCGCTTTTGCCCGACCGCTTCCAGAATGGCGCAGATCTGCACAAAATCGGCATCCCGTATCATCAGGCGGAACCGGTCCTTCAGACTCTCTATAAGCGCGGCGGGAAGCGCTTCCTCTTCATCATACCCGGTAATGATATCGACCAGCACGGCCGTAAAACCGGCAGCGATTCCCTGCTCGGTCAAGGTTTCCATCACCGGCGGCATATCCGAAGACTCCGGCAGCGTGATCTGCTCCGCCGTAATCATCTGCTGAAGCATCTGCTGATAATCCGCGGGAATAAACTGATCGGTCTCATCCTCCTTGAAAATGATCTTCAGTTTGTCCGCCAGTTCCTCCCGGGAATAATCGTTCAGCAAGGTTTCCGTGGCATCCTGGTGCGTGTTGTGGGAAACTTTGGCCAGTTTCTGGGATATCCGCAGGATGTTGGGCGGCATATAGAGCCCCTGGTTGGTATGTCTTTCGAGGGCGTCCAGAATAATTTCCACGGGCAGACCCGCCAGGATGTCGCCGGTCGCTTGGTCATCAATGGGCAGGGTCTGAAAAAAGGTTTCCAGAAAGCGCTTCCGCAGATCGCTGTTCAGCGACTTGATGAACTGGGCAACCCGCTTCGCCAGCACCTTGTCGTCCGTCAATTGAAGCATATTCAAACGCCTCAGGCCGGACTGGAAAGATGCGCCGATTTCCCCTGTCCCCCCATGACAGGCCCCGTCGTTCAACATCGTCGCCAGCGTCTCCGGGTTCATGTCGAAACCGGATCCATCACTGGCGCCGTTCGGGTCAAGGGTACCCTCAAAGAACCCCCGGACAAATTGCTCCCAGAATGATGTGTTCCGGTCTTCCTTCTTACCCGTTTCCTGCTCGTCCAAACCCTCCTGAATCTGGAAAAGCCCATAATCGATGAGCCGCAGCCGAATATGACGGATATTTTCCTGGGACAGGAGCATTTCGATGCCTCCCTGGCGCTGCACGTCATTTCTTTTCTGGGAAAGGATGCGGTTGAAAGCCATGAGTTCCGCTGTGTCGAGCCCTTGCTGGAGGATCAGACCGATGATACCGTGGTCGAAAAGCGTCCGGGCGAAACGTTGAAAAATGAGGTTCTGCGGGTCGAGAGCGGATGATCCCAGCATGATCGTATTTTTGGCAATGATCAGGGTCAACTGGCTCTGGCCTGTAAAAATCGAAGCAAGGATATTTTCCACCTTCGCGAAGGATTCTACAATGAATGGGTGTCCTTCCGGATAGGCCAGGAGTTTACCTGCCGCCACATTCATGGCATGGATGAAATCCTGGATGACTTTGACGTCCATCCCCTCTGCAACACACGCCCCATTCTGATCGGTTTCCGACACCATGCAGCGACATCACCTCAAGCTAAAAAACTTGAAATAAAATGACCATGCTTGCATAACTGTCCCTCATGCATATCGCCATGATCTTCTATCGTTTCAAGTAAATGTGCGTTTTTAATATGGGCAGGAAGGGCCGGATGCAATGACCGTCGCAGCCCCGAAGGCATTGGGAAACAACCGAAAAAACGGCGCATGAACAAAGGCGACAGACCTGAATTTATAAACATGTTTCCCCCCGCACGCTTAGATTTAAACCTGATTCGAACCAGCCATTCAGGACCTGTGCTCACGGAGCATCAGGTATAATTTGTTATCGGCTAAAAAATCAGCGAACTTTAGAAAATACTTTGAATTGGTGCAAATTTTGTTATTTTCGTTCTTTCGGCTGGAATATTTCAGAGTCGATCAATGGGATCATTTTGAATGCTTACGACATATGGGAGAAAAGCAGAAGAGATAGTCAGTGAAAATATATGTACTATATCGTCATGATTAACGTTTTATGAAAAATGGCTGATTCCTGACTATCGGGCAGATCCTTGAAAGCGTGCAACCCATGTTCACACAAAAAAATAGAGCAGCGCCAACTGCGCCGCCCTCTTTAGGTTCTGGAGCGGGCGACGGGAATCGAACCCGCGACTTTCAGCTTGGGAAGCTGACATTCTACCGCTGAATTACGCCCGCTCGTTGCAAACTTCTAATGCCTCAAAAGGCCCTGCCATCTTAATCAAGACAGTCCTTTTGTCAAGATGTTTTTACTTGAACCGGATCGTTACGGCATTCGCGTGGGCGTCGAGGCCCTCGAGGATGGCAAACCGGGCCGCCCGGCGGCCGTAACGTTCCAGGGCCTCTTCTGTAAATGACAGGACGCTCATCCGCTTCACGAAATCGTATACCCCCAAAGGTGACGCGAATCGCGCCGTCCCTCCCGTGGGAAGGACGTGATTGGGCCCGGCCAGATAATCACCCAGGGTCTCCGGTGTGTGATAACCTAAAAAGGCCGCACCGGCATGGCGGATTTTCTGTAATATTTCTCTAGGTTTACTCACCATGAGTTCAAGGTGCTCCGGAGCGAAACGGTTGGCGACCACCACGGCTTCGTCCATATCCGTCACGATCAGCACAGCACCAAAGCTCTCCAGGGACCGTTCCGCTACGTCTGCCCGGGAAAGATTCTTCACCTGTCTCTCCACCTCCGCCGCGACTTTTTGTCCGAATGCTTCGTCCGGCGTGACCAGGACGGCGCTCGCCATGTCGTCATGCTCTGCCTGGGAGAGGAGATCCGCCGCCGCGTGGGCAGGATTGCCCGTCCCGTCGGCCACGATCAGAACCTCGCTGGGCCCGGCGATCATATCAATGGCGCACTGACCATAAACCATCTTCTTCGCCGCCGTCACATAGGCGTTCCCGGGACCGACGATCTTGTCCACCCGGGGCACCGACTGGGTCCCATAGGCTAAAGCCGCCACGGCCTGGGCGCCCCCGATGCCGAATACCCGGTCGGCGCCGCTGATCTTTGCCGCCGCCGCGATCAAGGGATGGACCCCCTGCCCCTTCGTCGGGGAAACCAGGATGATCTCGTCCACCCCGGCAATTCGGGCGGGAATTACTGCCATGAAAACCGTCGAGGGATAGGGATTCCGGCCGCCGGGAGCGTACACCGCCACCCGCTCCAAAGGCAGCAGCCGGTTTTCCAGTTCGATCCCAGCCTCTTCATGATCAATAAGGTCCTTTGCCGCCTGCTTTTCGTGAAATTTCCGGACCCGCTCGGCCGACAGTTCCAGAATGGCCCAGTCTTCCCGGGTCACCTGTGACGCCGCCGCATCCAGTTCGGATTTTGAAATTTCCACAGTCTTCTCGTCGATCGTGTGGTTGTCGAATTTTGCCGTGTATTCGAACAGGGCCGCGTCGCCCCTTTTTGCGACATCCTCGACAATGGCCGCAACCCGCCCCCAGAGTTCGGGATCGAACACCTTGCCCCGTCCCTGAATAATCCGGAACGATTCCTCGAAAGACGGATCGCTTGTTCTGATCACCTTCATGTTAAGCCGTTACCCTCCTGATCTTCGCCCCCAGGGCGGTAAATTTCTCTTCCATGCGCTGATAACCGCGATCCAGGTGGTAGATGCGGGACAGCTCCGTTTTCCCCTCGGCGACCAGTCCCGCCAGCACCAGGCAGGCCGACGCCCGGAGATCCGTCGCCATGACCGGGGCGCCCTTTAAGGCCGGCACACCCTTGACGATGGCCGCGCCCCCCTGAATGACAATGTTCGCTCCCATCCGGATGAGTTCCGCCACATGCATGAAGCGGTTTTCAAAAATCGTTTCCGTGACGACGGCCAGACCGTTGCCGACAGACAACAACACCATCATCTGGGCCTGGAGGTCCGTGGGAAATTCGGGATAGGGCGCCGTTTTGATATCGACGCTCCGGATGCCGTTGTCCCCTTTTACCCGGACGCCGCCCGGAACCGTCTCCACCGTAATGCCGGCGTCGATCAGTTTCGTGATCAGGGCGTCTACGTACAGCGGATCGCAGCCCAGGACATCGACGTCGCCGCCGGTGATTGCCGCGCCGATCATGTAGGTTCCCGCTTCGATCCGGTCGGCCATGACGGTGCCCTCCGCACCGGTCAGACGGCTCACACCCTCGATCGTGATCGTATCCGTTCCCGTGCCGGTGATTTTAGCTCCCATAGCCATGAGGACATCCGCAAGGTTGGCGACTTCCGGTTCCTTAGCCGCGTTCTTGAGGACCGTTGTCCCGTCGGCCAGGCAGGCGGCCATCATGATGTTCTCCGTCCCCGTCACCGTCTGGATGTCGAAATGAATCTTCGCACCGTGCAGCCGTGACGCTTCCGCCTCGATGTAGCCGTCCTGGAGCGTCACCTTGGCCCCCATGTCCTCCAGGGCCTTAATGTGCAGATTCACCGGCCGGGCGCCGATGGCGCAGCCGCCGGGCAGAGAAACCCGCGCCCGGCCCATGCGGGCCACCAGAGGCCCCAGGACCAGCACAGAGGCGCGCATGGTCTTGACCAGCTCGTAAGGCGCTTCAATATTATTGATGTGACTGGCGTCGATTCGGACCGTGGTTGTTCCTTCCACCTTGGCCCCGAAACCGCGAAGCAGCTTGTTAACGGTCCGGATATCCATCAACTCGGGGACATTTTGAAACGTGCACGGCCCTTCGGCCAGAAGCGCCGAAACCAGAATCGGCAAAGCCGCATTCTTGGCCCCGCTGACCTGCACCGTTCCTTTTAGCTTCTCGCCCCCTTCAATGATCATCTTATCCAACGCTTATTTCCTCCTGGCTTTGATCACCCGTTCGACCCCGCCGTAATCGTTGCGGATACCCACGGTATCATAGCCGTCATGTTCATTCAAATATGTTCTGAGGTTGGCGCCCTGGTCTTCTCCCATTTCCATGAGGAGCCAGCCGCCGCTTTTGAGAAACGCCAGCCCCCCGTCAATCAATTTCCGGTGAACTTCCGTGCCGTCCTCTCCGGCCAGCAGCGCCCCGACCGGTTCATAATTCCGGATGCCCGGCGGCAGCAAATCAAAATCGGAACGGGAAATGTAAGGTGGGTTGGAAACGATCAGGTCGAACGGCCCGGTCACCGCCGCGAATAAATCCCCCTGTAAAAATGCGATGCGATCTTTTACCCCGTTCCAGTCGGCGTTGTCTTTCGCCACGGCCAGAGCTTCCCGTGATAAATCCGTCGCCGTCACCTGAATCTCTTTGCGTTCAGTCGCCAGGGCAATGGCGATAGCGCCGCTTCCCGTACCGACATCCAGCACCCGCCAAACCCTTTCGGGGCGTGCCGGTATGACGGCCAGCGCTTCTTCC
>CAZTYA010000008.1:0-16831 GCA_964617255.1 uncultured Syntrophales bacterium | reverse complement strand
TATTGCTCCCTAAAGACCGGATGGAGCCGACTCCTTACAGTCGCGGCTCATTTAAGCGTTACTGCTCCATGAACGGCAGGGTCAACTGCCGGGTGTGGGATTTGCGGAGGCAGCGGCGGCAGGCGGGGTGGCGGCGGGACCGGGCCAGGCAGGCGTCCAGATCGACGAAGTACTGGTGGCTTTCACACCAACGTATTTTCTCGCCCTCCGCCAACTCCGGCAGAATTTTCTTCTTTCCCCGCATTGACTCCCGTCCTGTTTCCAGCATCGGACCGCTCCCTAAGATCAAACAAACAACGGTGACGCTTACTCCTTACAATTCTTCGTCGCTTCATCCTCGGAATGACCACAATGCTGAGTTCTGTTTTGTGGCCCGTCCTGCGTCTGCGGGGCATTATAGACCACATACCCCGAAAAAGGAAAGCCCCACTTGCATCGTGGGGCTTTTTATATAACAGGGCTGCCGTCATTAAGAACGGCCGCCCGTTGCAATCCGGTATACCTTCAACATCTACGTGTCCAGGTGGAGCAGAGCCAGCTCCGAACTGGTCTTGGCCTGATGTTCTTCCGATTCCTTTCCCCGGCTCAGGCATAACAGATCGTTCCACTCCTCATCGACCTGATGCTGAATCTCCCGCAGCATCCCCTCATGGCCCGGCTGGAAGAAGTGGGCAAAACGTCCCTGCGGCTTCAGGAATGCCTCGATGGGCATTTTCTTATTCGGTGTATGGGTTATCCGGGTTTTGCCATACTCGATCTCAAACAGGGGCCAGTAGCAGGTATTTACCGCGAGCCTTGACAGGGTGATGGCGTCATCCGATTTTGAGCGCCAGCCACGATGACAGGGAGAAAGAATATTCAGGAATTTCGGACCCTTGATCTCCATCGCTTTCTGCACCTTGCGCATCAGGTCCATATGATACCCCAGCGACGCCTGGGCGACGTCGGGGTTTTTATGAGCCGCCATGATCTGGGTGATGTTTTTTCGGTGCTGCGGTTTTCCGGTCGTGACACTTCCGGCGGGTGTCGTCGTCGTCGCGGCGCCGTAAGGCGTCGCGCCGGAGCGCTGCGTTCCCGTGTTCATATAAGCCCCGTTGTCATAGCAGATGTAGAGCATGTCGTGTCCGCGCTCCATCGCTCCGGAAAGACTCTGGAGCCCGATGTCGTAGGTGCCGCCGTCGCCGCCGAACACGACAAATGCGATATCCTCGCTGATACGGCCCTTCTTCTTCAATACCCGGTACATCGTTTCGACACCGGAGATCGTTGCCGCCGCATTTTCGAAGGCGGAATGGATCCAGGGTATTTTCCAGGACGTATAGTCTGAAATGCAGGTCGTCACTTCCAGGCAGCCGGTCGGGGAACAGGCGACTACCGGTTTCCCCACCGCCAGGAGGACCATCTTGACGACGATGGCCGCCCCGCAACCCGAACACATCCGGTGGCCGGGCGCCAGCATGATTTCTTTTTGCGAAAGGTCCTTCGGTTTGAATGATGTTGTCATAGCATCCTCTTTGTTATGATCAGTGTTCAGTCCGCGGCCATGCAGGGGCCTACTTTCTGAGGCTGATATATTTCTTTGTCTCGGGGACGACCCCGGTCTCCAAGGTACCGGCCACTTCCTGGATCACGCTGAACACGTCGGCAGGCAGGAAGTCCCGGCCGCCCAGACCGTAGATCCGGTTGATCATCACCGGTTTTGTCGCATACGGGTACAGGCTGGAGGCGATCTCAGTAAAGAGCGGGCCATAAGCGCCGTACGAATCCGCCCGGTCCAGGACGCAGGCCGCTTTCAGATGCTTCAACGCATCGCCAATCTGCTGGTAGGGAAAGGGGCGGAAAAGCCGGGGCTTCAATAAACCGACCTTAAAACCGGCTTTGCGGGCCTCGTCGATCACATCCTTGCAGGTCCCCGCTGCAGAATTCAGGGCGATCAAACCGAAATCGGCGTCGTCGAGGCGGTATGTATCGAACAGGCCGTAACGCTTCCCGGAAATCTCCGCGAATTCATCGGCGACGCTGAGTGCGACGTCGAAGACATCCGTCATGACGGCATCCTGCACCGCCTTGTACTCGTGATACTGATCTGCCAGCACCAAGGGGCCGTAACTGACCGGCCGCGTAACATCGAGCAGCGTATCCTGGGCCTTGAATTCACCCACAAAGCGTTTGACGACCTCGTCGGGCAGAAAATCCACCATGCCGATCGAATGACTGATAATAAAACCGTCCATGCAGACCATGATCGGAACCTGTATCCGCGGATGCTCGGCAATCCGGAAGGCCTGAATCAGGTTATCATAGGCCTCCTGGGCGTTTTCCGACCATAACTGAATCCAGCCCGAATCCCGCGCCCCCATGGCGTCGGAATGGTCGCAGTGGATGTTCAGGGGGGCCGACAGGGCCCGGTTCACCACAGGCATGACGATGGGCAGCCTCATCCCGGAGGCCACGAAAAGCATCTCCCACATAAGGGCCAACCCCGGACCGCTGGTCGCCGTCACCACACGCCCGCCGGCGGCGGAAGCGCCGATACAGGCGCTCATGGCGCTGTGTTCACTTTCGACAAGAATCATCTCGGTTGTCACACGACCATCGGCGATGAAATCGGAAAAGTTCTGCATCAGATCGGTTTGCGGTGTAATCGGGTAGGCGGCACAGACATCCGGATTGACCTGTCTCAGCGCTTCCGCCATGGCCTCGTTACCCGTTACTGCGGCGTATGTTTTCATTATTTATCCTCCTTCCGCATCTGGATCGCCTTGTTCCCCTTCTTCCCGGGACACTCCAGCGCACAGATTCCGCACCCTTTACAGTATTCAAGATTAAATCCGGTCATTTTCCCCTCCGCGACCGTCACGGCCATATCGGGACAGTACAGCCAGCACAACAGGCAGTCGGTGCAGTTTTCGCGGGTGTAAACCGGCTCGAAGGACCGCCACGATCCGGTCTTGATCAGGACGGAATTTCCCGGATTCTTCACCATGGGCCCCTTATCAGTTTTGCGAATGACTCTTGTCTTCACGACTTGCAACCTCCTCCCAGCTTCTGGCCACGGCATCAAGATTCCCCTGGATGGTTTTGGCGGAGAATTTCTTCCCGAAACTCTTTTCGACCGCTTGACTCAGCGAATCCAAATCGACCAGACCGGAAATCCGCCCCAGCGCCCCGACCATGGCCGAGTTCGGCAGGGGTTGTCCGAAAGAATCAATCGCGATTCCGGTACCGTCCACGCAGAATACTTTCTGTTTGGCCTTCAAAGGAATGAGCTTCTTCATCTCCTTGGCACTGTGGGCGGTGTTGATGAGAAAAAATGCCCGCTCATCCGCACCGGCCGCGATGTCCACCAGGCTCAGCAAGCTGGCATCGACCACCACAACGAACAACGGGGTCGATACGGGACAGTGCGTGCGCAGTTCTTTGTGACCGATGCGGTTGTAAACCTGCAAGGGGGCACCGGAACGCTCCGGACCATAGTCCGGAAAAGCCTGAACAAAACGGCCGCTCTGCATGCAGGCGTTGGCAAACACCTTCGCCGCCGTCACCGTACCCTGGCCTCCCCGGCCGTGCCATCTGATTTCAAATGTATTTCTCATCAGTTATCCTCTTCTTTCCCGTGTTTAGTTTACTTTAGCTTAGCCTTCTCTTATACGTCACTGGTTAAGCGATTGAGCGCTTCCCAGTATTTCTCCGCCGTCTTCTGTACGATGTCATCAGGCAGGATCGGCGCCGGCGGCTGCTTGTTCCAGTTAATCTTCTCCAGGTAATCCCGCACAAACTGCTTGTCGAAACTGACCGGAGACGTGCCGGGCCGGTAGGAGTCGGCGGGCCAGAAACGGGACGAATCAGGGGTGAACAATTCATCGATGAGGATAACTTCCCCGTCAAAGAGGCCGAATTCAAATTTCGTATCGGCGATAATGATTCCGCGCTCTCTGGCGGCGTTCTGCGCATAACTGTAGAGTTTCAACGAAAGATCCCGGACCTTCTCGGCCGTTTCCTCTCCCACCAGTTCAACCGCCCGGGCAAAGGAGATATTTTCATCATGTGCGCCCGTCTGTGCTTTGGTTGAAGGCGTGAAGATGGGTTCCGGCAGTTGCTCCGCTTCCCGCAAACCTGAAGGCAGCGCAATCCCACAGACAGAGCTGCTGCGACGGTATTCATTCCACCCGGAGCCGGCCAGATAACCGCGGACAATGGCTTCGATGGGGAGCGGCTCGGCCTTCAACACAAGAACCGACCGCTCATGCAGCTGATCCCTCTGCCACAGACCGTCGTCCTGCCAGTTTTCCAAGGAGGGTTGCGTGGAAACAAGATGGTTCGCTACCAGATTTTTTGTCTTTTCAAACCAGAAATTCGAAAGGCGCGTCAGGATGACACCCTTCTCCGGGATCGGCGTGGGAAGCACATAATCAAAAGCCGAAAGCCGGTCGCTGGCGACAATCATCAGATAACGATCGTCGTCAACACCATAGACATCCCGCACCTTGCCGCTGCGTAAACGTTTAAATCCGGTCATACCGGGCATGCATGCTCCTCCTTTGGGCATAAAAAAAGGCAGCAATTTGTTTTTGAACAACAAATCACTGCCTCGCATTTCTTTTGCTCCCTGTATTCACATTCAGGGCTCGTCCAAACCGTAAGGCCTATATTTTATAAAGGTGATCCTTTCGCCGGCGTTTATCCTTGTTATCTATGTCGCGCCTTGGACCTGATCTTACCTCTGGGATCTATTATGCGACATGCGTGCCAAAAGATTACACCAGCGTTCTTTCTGCCGGGGACAATCCGATACATAATATTTATAAAGTATAATCAATCAGTTGTATCGCTTCAACACGATTCGAATTTAGAAAGGCCCCTTTCCCATACACGGTGCAGGCACGTTTTGTGATCAACAACCACAGCCAAGTCGTGCGATTTACGAACACATAAGGCTTCGTTATCCCGGAACGCAATACGGCGCCGTTTGTACGAGTGATGTCCCGTATATGTCAATTACTTAGGGTAAATAGCGAAAGAATCAGCATCCACCGCCAATATACTAAGTAATCACCGCGGTCCTGCAAAGCTTAAAAAGGGTGATGTGTCAGAATCGTTCGGATTATGCACTGTGTGCCAATATCGCACGGGCTAGATTCCGGCGACTTCGCCTGAAAAAAGACAGAAATGATGGCCGCCCTCAGGTTCGACCTGGTTTTCCTTTTAAGTCGGGCGGTTGTTCGAGAATAAAAATGATGATCCGTTCACCGGTAACCGTACTGATGTCGGTATGGAGACTGATAATTTTAACGCCGAGGATATCTTGCATGGCCGCTTCCAACAATGGACGCCCCTGTTCAAGAAGCTTAAAACGGATACGCTTGATTAATTCCCGCCCGTCTTTGGAATCATTTAAGCCGGCCAGGCGTATTTCCGCAGGGGTCAGCACATTTTTTAGCCGTACAACGATCATATCTTCGATGATGTAAGCCCTTGTCTCCAGAGGACCGCGGCCCATGTAATCCTTTTCAAACTTGCTTATGGCCTCGCAGATCTCCATCTCGATCTGGCCTCTGCTTCTGATCATTTCCAAACCCTCCGTAAATGTATTCCCTCCGATGATTCGAAAAAGCCCAAATGCCACAACTGTAAACGATTACATAATGCAATCAACGATCTTCGTCGTATTTTCTCAGCATTACAAGTGCAGTGGCAACTGCCGGGAAAAGAAAAGCCCCACATGGACTGTGGGGCTTTTCGCATCATCTTTATTACTCGGGACTCGGACTTGGCGATTTGTCTATCACACGCCAGTAGACCCCATGGGTGTCATTTGGATGAATGAAGGCCTGGTACTTCTGCTGGGATTTCCAGTAGCGGATTTGTTTCCCTTCCCGCGTATGTTCGTGCAGTACCTCCGCTCCGTTTTCTTTCAGAGCGTTTACGGCCTCGGAAACACTGTCTACCCGCAGGCCGAGAAGCTGCACGCCGAAAGCATATTCATCACGTTCCCGGACGGGCTTCGCCCGACGGGCCCAGCGGGTTTCGCTGCCCTTACCGGAGAGCACCACGTTTCCCTGCTGATCCAACAGTTCGTACCACTCGTCGCCGCCTTCCATCAACTCCACAATCGTGGGCCCCACGGCAAAGCAGGTCACGTTGATCTGGAGATCGTGGTCGGTGTAACGCTCCGCCACTTCCCAGCCGAAAAGCCGACAGTAATCTTCCTCGGCTTTTACCACATCGAATACGGCAATGCTGATCCGATCGA
Organism: uncultured Syntrophales bacterium; assembly: GCA_964617255.1. Classification (GTDB taxonomy): domain Bacteria; phylum Desulfobacterota; class Syntrophia; order Syntrophales; family JAAYKM01; genus JAAYKM01. The sequence goes on along the minus strand of CAZTYA010000008.1, from coordinate 10,578 downwards.
TACAGTTTGCGACGACTTTTTCACTCACCGGAAAACTCCTGTTCTTACTTCTTGGGTTTCGGAAGGACCATTTCCGCAAGTTCTTCGCCGTAGATATGGCCCTTGGCGATCTGACGCCGCAGCTCAATATGATCGATGACACTGGAGCCGGTCTTATCGGCGTTGTTGAAGGCGTTGAAGCCCATCCAGGCATCGCCGTTCATGTTGGCGCCCAGCCAGTATCTCGCATGAACCTTCGTCGTATCCCAGAAGAACTTCTTCTTCAGGCGCACCGTCTCAATCGACTTCATCAGACACATGGGGAAAGTCTGCGCCAAAGTCCAGACCATACCGTTGATATGGTTGTCCAACAGGGTGAAGTCTGTCTTCAAGGTTTTCAGGTAGTCATTGGCCTCTTTCAGGGCCGCACCGATCTTCATTTCACCATAAACGATCTCGCCGTTGTCCACGTACTTGTCGGTGACGACGCGGGGGTCGCGGACCCAGTTGCCGTCCTTGTCCTTCTTCACGGGCAGGGCCTTGCCGATCAGGCCCAGGCGCTCCATCTTGTAAGCACTGTAGGGAATATTCGAAACACAGTTCCACATGGCATGCTCCATGGTCAGATTCCAGGGCAGGAAGTCCGTTGAACCGCCATCCGGGGAGGAACCCACGCGGGTACCGGCCTGACCGAAGGTCGCCGTGTCCGCGGAGATGTTCATATCACAGGCCTGACCGATTTCCTGGCCACCGGCAATCCGCATCCCGTTGACACGGCAGATAGTCGGAACGCCGCAATTCAATATTGCATCAACCATCGATCCAAACAGATAAATGTAGTCCGCATAATCTCTCGGTCTGCGGGTGTAGTACTCAGCATATTCCTTGGTATTGCCGCCGGTGCAGAACGCCCGGTCACCGACACCCGTAAAAATGGCGGCGACAATCGACTTGTCTACGGACGCTTTATGGAAGCCGGCAATAACCCCTTTCACCATATCCGTTGTGTAGGAATTGAACTGAGCAGGATTATTCAAGGTAATCCATGCCGTGTAAAGCCCTTCAACCACATTTCCCTTGGCATCGAGAAGCGGTTTCTTCTCATACATCGTGGTGGGCGCTTCGGTCCGATTAAACTTATCGTCATACAAATTGTGATCTTTCAGAACATTGTCTCTTTCCAGCCAATCCAGTGCCATAATACTTACCCCTTTCTTTACTTGTGTTCTTGAGTGAAGAAGCCTGACGGCTTCATAAATTGATGCCGTCAGGCATTCATTTTCTTGATGCATCCCGTTTCCGACAGCCGTGGTTTCTGACCGGCCAGGTTTTCACCGGAAGTCCGGGTAATGTTTGTTTCTCAGGTCATGCCGTAGCCGCCATCCACGCACAGAAGCTGACCGGTGATATAGCTCGAATCGTCGGAAGAGAAGAAGATGAACGGTTTCGCCACTTCTTCCGGCTCCGCGAAGCGGCCCAGAAGAATGCGACCCGCGTAGATGTCCTTCAGCTTGGGATCCGTCGTGATCTTCTCGGTCATGTCGGTGCTGACGATACCCAGGGAAATCACGTTACAGGTGACGCCGATACCCGCCAACTCTCTCGCCACGGACTTGGTGAAAGAGACGATACCGCCTTTGGCTGCGCTGTACTGGACCTGGCCCTTGGTGCCGACGATGCCGGCCACGGAGGTGACGTTGACGATCCGGCCGTAATTTTGCTCCTTGAAATACTTGTAAGCCGCCTGGATGAGGAGGAAGGGACCTTTCATGTGAATATCCACGATCTCGTCCCACTGCTCCTCCGTCATTTTGTGCAGCATGGCCGGGTTGGTCACGCCGGCATTGTTGATCAGGATATGGACCGCACCGAAGGCTTCGACGGCGGCCTGAACGGTTTTTTCCGCGTCGGCCTTTACCTCAACGCGCCCCTGCACGGCGATGGCCTTTCCACCCATCTTGGTGATCATATCAACGACTTCGCCCGCCGCCTTATGGTTGCCGGCATAATTCACCACCACATTTGCACCTTCCTGCGCAAAAGCCAGGCTGATCGCCCTGCCTACGCCTCTTCCTCCGCCGGTCACGATAGCGGTCTTCCCTTCCAGTTTACCCATTGGCACTAACCCCCTATCTCTTTATTTTAGTCTTTTTAATCCATCATGGAAGCCGTATAGCCCCCGTCGTTGGCACCATCATGCAGCCTTCCACAAATGCGCTCTCGTAGCAAATATGCCCTTTTTTGTCAAGCAAATTCTCCCGCCGCCCGGGCGGGAAAATGTATCCGTAACCATTGCCATATCATGGCCTTACACAATTCCAACCCGCTTGAAGATGGGCCGATCAATACCAGGGAAACCAGCTTTCAATAAAGGGGGCATCAAGGCATCAACTTTTCAAATTGACAAGGAAAATAAAGTATGATAGCGACGCGAATTGGCAACAGCGAGTTGTCTTTTCTTTCACACTGTGACAGGTCAAGCCTAATCGCACGTATTTTCAGGAATTCCCGGTTTTTATCACAATTGACCTTTTACAAGATCGCAAATCACTAAATCAGGAGGATATGTATGAGCAAAGTTGGAATTATTGGTGTGGGACAAAGCTCGTTTGTACGCAGCTACCCCGGTTCCATCAGGGAATTGGCTTTCGAAGCCTACAGCGATGCCATGAGAGACGCTCAGATTACGAACGATCTCATTGACGCGACAGTTATCTGTTCGTCCCCCGAGTATGACAAGCAGAGATCACCGGCCGGCGTCGTCGCCGAATATCTTGGTCTCAATCCACAGCCAACCTTTTACGTGGAAACTCTGTGCTCCTCGAGCAGCACGGGTCTGAAGCTGGCCTATTCGCTGGTCAAGTCGGGTCTGCACAGTTGTGTAATGGTTCTGGGATTCCAGATCATGTCACAGTTAACCTCAGCGGAGTCCCAGGAGAGAATGGGACGCGGCGCCGACATTCAGTGGGAATCCCCCTTTGGCACCATGATGCCCGCTTATTACGCCCTGCATGCCCAGGCGCACTTTGCCAAGTATGGAACAACGCCCGATGACCTCTCCCTCATCCGCATTAAATCCGGCACCTACGGTCAGTTGAATGACCGCGCCGTCTTCCGCAAGGAAGTAACCCCGGATATGTTCGCAGATAAGGACGGTTTCGGCAGTCCCGTTTCCAGCCCCTTGAGAGTGGGCGATTGCTGCGCCAACGCCGACGGCAGCTCCTGCATTATCGTTGCCAGTGAAGAAAAGGCCAAAGCCCTCTGCAAGAAACCCGTGTGGATTCTCGGTATCGGTTCCGCTTCGGCTCCCGTCAACATGGCCGGCCGCGATCAGTACTCCGGACTCCTCGTCGGTATCGAATCCGGCAAGCAGGCCTACAAAATGGCCGGTATTACCCCGAAGCACATTGATGTTGCCGAAGTCCACGACTGCTTCACGATCGCTGAAATGATGGCGACAGAGAACCTGGGCTTTGCCGAACCAGGCGGCGGCGCCGAATTGATCCGGGCGAAAGAAACCTACAAGGATGGCAGCATCCCGGTCAACGTAGACGGTGGTCTCCTTTCCAAGGGACATCCCATCGGGGCGACCGGCGGCTCCCAGGTCAGAACCATCGTTCTGCAGCTCCGGGGCGAGGCGGGTGCAATTCAGGTCAAGGATCCGACAATCGGCTTGGTCCATAACATCGGTGGTGTCGGACTGTATGGTAACGTTACTATTTTAGGGAGAGAATAGCCATGGCGAAACAAGAAATCGACCGTCGTTTCAATAAATTCGGCACCGTGAGTTTCATGGGTGTCTCCAAGACCAATGATTTTATCGACTATCTCGAGCAGGGCAAGGTCATGGGTACCCGCTGCAAGACCTGCGGCAAGACCTTCTTCCCCCCGAGAGCGGACTGCTTTCACTCGTTGACCAGCGATATGGAGTGGTTTGAAGTAAGCGGCGCCGGCACGCTTCAAACCTTCAGTACTCTCCGGTATGCACCGGTGGGTTTTGAAGGCGATCTGCCATACACCATTGCCGTCGTCGATTACGGTGACTACAAGGTTTTTGGCCGTATCGACAAAGCGATCGCTTCGCCCGATGATGAACTGAAAGTCGGGATGAAAATGAAAGCCGTCGCCGGAAAGACCGCCAACGGCCAGAGCACTTACTTTTTCCAGAAAGCCTAAACGTACGCTGCAGATCACAGCATAAACGGAGCACCAAAGGTCAGGGGAACGATCCCGTTTCCCTGACCTCTTTTTTATGACCGGTCAAAGTTGGCTCTTGACAGAACTATCGAATTCATATAGGAATAGCGCCTCATCCTGCCGGTGAGACCAAGAGAATTTAAGAGGAGGAACGTTTTTTGGCTACACATAAATCAGCGGAAAAGAGAAGCAAGCAGGCGGAGAAACGCCAGGACAGGAACATGGCGGTCAAATCCAAGGTAAAGACCCAGATCAAAACGGTACTAAGCGCCGTGGAGAGTAAGGACAAGGAGACAGCGGCCAATTCCCTGGAGAAAACCATCCCGCAAATTGCCAAGGCGGCAGCCAAAGGGATCATTCACAAGAAAAACGCTTCGCGCAAGATTTCGCGATTAACCAAAAAGGTAAACGCTCTGGTTCCAAAGGCTTAATCTAAAAGCCTGCGATCATCAACCGATACGCCCTCTCAGCCATGTCGTTCGACAGCTTGACGAGGGCTTCTTTTTTGCTGTTGTCCAGGGCATTCTGAGTCAGATAATCCTCATTTCCGGAAAAGTTGCGATCTTCCCACAGGGTGCGACCTGTCTCCCGGTTTTCAAAAACGATCTGCACGTAAAGGGTGATATTTTCTTCCGCCGCCAGGTCGGCTTCCTCATAGGCCGTATGGCTCATCGATATTCTCTGAATCGTGCCCCGGACCACCGCGTCCGCTTCCGCTTCATCCCCCACAACCTGGAACAAATTGCCCCGGACAAACTGATCGATCAGGGCGTTGCGAAAAACATTCTCCAGGTACGCTTCATCGGTCCGGTTGAGGAAATTTCCCACGTAGATTTTCCGGATTCCATTCAGGGATTCGGACACTTCATTGAAACGATACCCGCATCCGTCAATAAAAAGTCCCAGGCAGAAAACCGCCAGCCATATCCATGCATTTGTCTTTTTTACGGAAGCCAATGATTTAAACCTCCCCTTTAATCAAACCTTGTGTGGTCCCTTCATCCCTGGATGACGATATTGACGAGCTTTCCAGGTACATAGATTTGCTTGACGATTCTCTTGCCTTCAATGAATTTGACGACTTTCTCGTCCGCCACGGCAAGGGCCTGAATTTTATCCGGCGCTTCATCCACGGGAACGATCATCTTGCCCCGCACTTTTCCGTTGACCTGAACCACGATCGTCATTTCTTCGGCGGAAGCGACACGATCATCCCAGACGGGCCAGGCGGCATGGAACAAAGTCCCTTTCTCTCCGAGCATTGTCCAGAGCTCCTGGGTAATATGGGGTACAATGGGTGCCAGCATGAGAATGATGGCCTCAATGGCCTCCCGGACCACCGATAGAGCCAGCCGGTCGTCTTTCCTGGGACGCTCCAAAAGATAAAGGGCATTAACCAGTTCCATAGTTGCACTGATGGCCGTATTAAAATGGAAACGGTCTTCAATATCCAAAGACACTTTCCGGATCGTCTGGTGGATTTTACGCCGGAAATTCTTCAGTTCGCCCTCGATGGGATCGCGGCCGTCGCAGGGTTTCAGGCCCTGGATATCCTCTAGGTAATCCATGACGATGCGCCAGGTGCGGTTTAGAAATCGGAAGGCCCCGTCCACCCCCTGTTCGCTCCATTCAAGATCTTTCTCCGGCGGCGCCGCAAACAGGCAGAAAATGCGTGCCGTGTCTGCGCCGTATTGACGGACCAGATTATCGGGATCAACGACATTCTTCAAGGACTTGGACATTTTCTCTGTTTTACCGATCGCGACTGCGGCGCCGCAGCGGGTACACTTCCCGTCCACGGATTCTTCCGGGAAGAGATATCCGTGCTCCGGACAGCGTGTGGTCTCTTTGCAGACCATCCCCTGGGTAAGCAGATTGGTAAACGGTTCATCCACGCTGATAACACCGAAATCACGGAGCATTTTGGCATAGAAGCGCGCATAGAGGAGATGGAGAATAGCGTGTTCGATCCCGCCGATGTACTGATCCACCGGCAGCCAGTAGTCGACCCTTTTCTTGTCGAGACCCGGTTTTTCATGGAAATCGGCAGAACAATAACGGGCAAAATACCAGGATGACTCGACAAACGTATCCATCGTATCCGTTTCCCGCCGGGCGGGGCCTCCGCAGGTGGGGCAAGTGGTCTCCACAAAGGCTCGATGCCGGGCCAGGGGCGATCCCCCTTCCCCGGTCAGGAGAGCATCCTTAGGCAGGACCACCGGCAGATCCTGTTCCGGCACCATGACAATGCCGCATTTGTCGCAATTGATGACCGGAATGGGGGCGCCCCAGTAACGCTGGCGGGAGATACCCCAGTCCCGCAGACGGTACTGAATCGTCCGTTTACCACGTCCGTTGGCCTCGAAGTAATCGGCGATGGCTTCCAGGGCCTGGGTATTGATCATGCCGTTGAACGGACCTGAATTCGCCAGGATGCCCTCGTCCACATAGGCCTCGGTCATGGTTGCGGCATCCAGTTCCCGATCTTTCGGCTGGATGACGACGATGCGCTCCAAGCCGAACTTCTCGGCAAATTCAAAATCCCGCTGGTCGTGGGTCGGGACAGCCATGACGCATCCCGTCCCGTAGTCGGCCAGAACGAAATTCGCCGCATAGATGGGCATCTTGTAATTCGTCGCCGGGTTCAGGCAGTAGGCATCAAGAAAAATGCCTTCCTTTTCATAGTAGTCGGAGGTCCGTATGAGGCGGTCCTGCTTTTTCACCTTTTCGACAAAGGCCTTGACATTTTCCTCGCAGGCCTTTCCCTTGGCCAGTTCCATGACCAGGGGATGCTCCGCCGCCACCAGCATGAACGTCGCTCCGAAAATCGTGTCCTGACGGGTCGTGAATACGCGAATTTCACCGTCGCCGTCGGCCATGGGGAAGATGAGCTCGCAGCCGTAGCTTTTGCCGATCCAGTTCTTCTGCATCGTCATCACACGTTCCGGCCAGCCCGGAAGCTTGTCACAACCCTCCAGCAGTTCCTCGACATAAGCCGTGATCCGGAAAAACCACTGATCCAGTGTTTCCTCGACAACCTCGGAGCTGCACCGCCAGCAAAGCCCCCCTTCAACCTGCTCGTTGGCCAGGACAGTCTTGCACTGGGGGCACCAGTTCACCGACGAGGTCTTTTTGTAAACCAACCCCTTTTCGTACATCCATTCGAAAAAGAGCTGCTCCCAGTGGTAGTAATCCGGCTCGCAGGTTGAAATTTCACGGTTCCAATCGTAACTGAAGCCCATCCGCTTGAGTTGTGTGCGCATGGCGGCGATATTGTTGTTGGTCCACTGGGCCGGATGAACGCCCCGTTCGATGGCGGCGTTTTCCGCCGGCATGCCGAAGGAATCCCAGCCCATGGGATGCAGAACGTTATAGCCCTTCATGCTCTTGTAGCGGGCGACAACATCACCGATGGTGTAATTACGGACGTGTCCGATGTGAATTTTCCCCGAAGGATAGGGAAACATTTCCAGGAGATAGTACTTTGGTTTGGCAGGATCTTCTCCGACTTGATAAAGCTTCTCTTGTTCCCATCGTTTTTGCCAGGCTTCCTCGATTTCCTGGGGGGTGTACTTTTTGTTCATTTATTCCGCCTCCCGGCCCTGCGCTGGTTACAAAACCTGTCACATTGCCCGAAGCAAAATGAGGAAACCGGCGCAAACCGCTTTTTAAAAAAGATTAACTATCCTTGATTTTTTCGGGTTGCAACTTCATTTTAAATGCCCCTTCATCGTCGGAATCCGCTGAACGCATATCCGCATAGAGGGCATCAAGAATCCCATTGATAAATGACCCGGAATTTTCCGATCCGTAGATTTTGCCGAGATCGATGGCTTCGTTCAGGGTTACTTTGGGAGGAATATCGTCGCAGAAGAGCAATTCATAAACGGCCATGCGAAGAATGTTACGATCGACTCTCGCCATTCTTGACAGGGACCAGTTCTCTGAATGCCGGCTGATTAATTCATCCAGATAATCCCGCTTTTGCCACGTCCCTTCAATGAGAAGCGATGAAAAGGCCCTGGCGTCATCGGGGGCATCAAAATTGGCCCAGAACAGACCGATGGTCCTTTCGACATCCTGGTTAATCACGTCCAGTGAGTAAAGAACTTTTAAGGCAACTTCCCGCGCCTTCCGTCTATGGCTCATTCATCCCTCTGGCTGCACAACATTGCATGTTTCTGCCAACCGCAAGAACCCAATCGGGAATTCCACCACCGTTTAGGTGATCTTCTTCAGCAGGTCCACCATCTCGATGGCTGTCATGGCGGCGTCCCAACCTTTGTTTCCCGCCTTTGTCCCGGCACGTTCAATGGCCTGTTCAATGGTGTCCGTCGTCAGCACGCCAAAAGCGATAGGGACCTCCGTGTCGAGGCCGACGTTGGCGATTCCCTTGGACACTTCGGCGCTGATGTACTCAAAATGAGGCGTTGCACCGCGAATGACCGCCCCCAGACAGATGACCGCATCAAACTGCCCGGTCTTGGCCAGTTTTTTCGCGGCCAGGGGCAATTCAAACGCACCGGGCACCTTATAAATCCGGATATCCTTTTCATCCGCCCCGGCCCGCGTGAGGGCATCCACTGCGCCTTCGATCAGGCGACCGCAGATAAAATCATTAAACCGGCTCGCAGCAATGCCGAACTTCATCCCCTTGGCAACAATTTTTCCTTCCGTTATCTTTGGCATCGTTTTATCTCCGTCTGTTTGGATGTTCTTTTCTGAACGAAGCGTCAGCTTGCTCCGAAATGCTCAGCACTTATCCAGGATATGCCCCATCTTCTTCTTTTTTGTCTTGAGATAATGAATGTTTGTTTCACTCGGTTTGATCTCAATGGGAATCCGCTCCGTAACGGTCAGACCGTAACCCTCCAGGCCGACAATCTTTTTGGGGTTGTTCGTCAGCATCCTGATCTTGCGCACACCGAGGTCAACAAGGATCTGGGCGCCGATGCCGTAATCCCGGAGGTCATCCTTAAAACCAAGTTCGATATTGGCTTCGACCGTATCCTTGCCATGTTCCTGGAGTTCATACGCCCGGATCTTATTGACCAGACCGATCCCACGCCCTTCCTGATGCATATACACGATGACGCCTTTGCCCGCATCATTGATCATGCTCATGGCGCGCCTGAGCTGGTCGCCGCAGTCGCAGCGTTCCGATCCGAAGATATCGCCGGTGACGCACTCAGAATGAACCCGGACCAGGACTTCGTCGTCGTCATCAATGTCCCCCTTGACCAGGGCGATGTGCTTCATCTCGTCCACGTCATTCTCATAGACGATCATCTTGAACTCCCCGCCGTAACGGGTCGGAAGCGTCGCTGCCGCCGCTCTCCGGATCAGGGACTCGTGACGCATCCGATATTCGATCAGGTCCGCAATGGTGACAATCTTCATTTTATGTTCCTTGGCGAAAATCTCCAAATCGGGCATGCGGGCCATCGTACCGTCATCCTTCATGATTTCACAGATGACGCCGGACTGTTTTAAGCCCGCCAGGCGCGCCAGATCAACCGACCCCTCGGTCTGACCGGTCCGCACCAGAACACCACCTCTTTTCGCCCGAATGGGGAAGATGTGACCGGGACTGACCAAGTCCTCAGGCTGCACATCGTCGGCAATGGCTGCCTGGATAGTCGTCGCCCGATCAGCAGCAGAGATGCCCGTGGATACACCGCGCTTGGCTTCAATCGAAACGGTGAAGGCCGTCCCGAAACGGGAACGGTTATCCCGCACCATGGGGAATAATCCCAGTTTGTCTGCATGCTCTTCCGTGAGGGTAAGACAAATCAGACCGCGGCCGTATTTGGCCATGAAGTTAATCGCTTCCGGTGTTATAAACTGCGCCGCCATGCAAAGATCACCTTCATTCTCGCGATCTTCGTCGTCCACCAGAATCACCATCTTGCCACTTCTGATATCTACAATGGCTTCCTTAATTGAACTGATACCCATGATTCACCTTCATATAAAGTTATTTTGCCGTTTTACCGGGTGCTGCTCATTTTAAAAATCCGTGCTCGGCAAAGGAGGACCAATCAAATCCCGCCCTTTCCGAATTATCAGGCCCATCGCCGGGCCGAACAAAACGCTCTACATACTTGCCGATGATATCCGTCTCAATATTCACGGCATCGCCGACCTTCTTGAGACCAAGAGTCGTGACCTGGGCCGTGTGGGGGATCATGTTAACATAAAAGCGCCCGTTTTCAAAACGGTTTACCGTCAAGCTGACCCCGTCGACCGTGATGGAACCCTTAACGACGATGTATCTCCCTGCACCCGGGGAGACATCAATTCCCAAGATGACGGAAGATGACTTGACCGTCTTCTCCCGGATGATGCCCGTCTCATCAACATGCCCCAAGACCAGGTGTCCACCCAGAAAATCGTTCAATC